>JAGRHK010000243.1 GCA_020444985.1 Candidatus Competibacteraceae bacterium | reverse complement strand
CTCCGGTGATGACTGTGAACCGTATCCGACTCAACTCCTTGACAAAGCCTGGCATATCGCGGGGATTCGTGATCAGAATATTGTGACCGCCGACTTTCATAAAGGTCAGGCAATTGGCCGTCATTGAGAAGATGTGATACAGCGGCAGTGCGGTGATCACGATCTCTTCCGCCAGTTTGGCAAATGGTTTTACCCAGGCGGCAGCCTGTTGCAAATTGGCTACCATATTGCCATGAGTGAGCATGGCGCCCTTGGACAGGCCCGTGGTGCCGCCGGTGTATTGCAGGAAGGCCAGATCGTCATGGGTCAACGGTACATCGATCAAGGTCCGCTTTGCGCCTTCCCCCAGAGTCTGCCGAAAGGGAACCGCACCGGGAATGCGCCAGGGCGGAACCATTTTCTTGACCCGCTTGACCACGAAGTTAACGATGGACCGCTTGGGAAAGGGAAACAGGTCGCCTAATTGCGTCGTTACTACGGTCTTGACGGGCGTTTTGTTCAGCAGTCCCTGCAGGGTATGCGCAAAGTTCTCAATGATGACAATGACGCTGGCCCCAGAGTCCTTAAGTTGATGCTCCAGTTCGCGGGCCGTGTACAGCGGATTGACATTCACTACCGTCAACCCTGCCCGCAACGCCCCAAAGAGCGCAACCGGATATTGCAAAACGTTGGGCATCATGAGGGCGACCCGGTCGCCCTTGCCCAGTCCCAGGCTCTGTAACCAGGCGCCAAAATCACGGCTGAGCCGGTCAATATCCCGATAGCGCAGGGTCACGCCCATATTGGAATAAGCCGGCAGATCGGCAAAGCGCTGACAACTCTTTTCCAAAATGTCCTTGAGCGAAGCAAACTCATGCAGATCAATGTCCGCAGGCACGCCCGGCGGATATTCTTTCAGCCAGATTCTTTCCATTTTCTTTTCCTCACGTTGTCATATTTTTCTGATCGAGGTGACGCGACTCTGGACAACCGCTGGCATTCGACCACAATTGACAGTAATTTCATGCAATCGCTTCATCACCTGATGCCCTCTCCTGAACCCGTGCGCCTCCCATGAAAACCCGTGATCGCATTTTGCAAACCAGCTTGCAACTCTTCAATGAGTATGGCGAACCGCGCATCACGACGAATCACATCGCTGATGAATTGGACATTAGCCCCGGCAACTTGTACTACCACTTCCGTAACAAGGACGAACTCATTTGGCTGCTGTTTGAACAATTTGAGCGGCGGATGGGCGTAGCCCTGCAAGTTCCCGAACGGCGCGTGCCTGATATGGAGGATATGTGGCTTTACCTGCATCTGGTGTTCGAGAATATCTGGGAATATCGGTTTTTCTACCGCGATCTTGATAATCTCCTCAGTCGCAATAAAAAACTGCGCACCCATTTCCGCCGCATCCTGGAGCGCAAGGTCAGAACTTCCACCGCGATCTGCAAGGGTTTGGTTGAGGCCGGCGTCATGGAGGCCTCCAGCGAGGATATCGCCGCGTTGTCTCGCAATATTGCCGTGATTGCGACTTACTGGTTTAATTTTCAGCGCATCAGCGTCCCGGCGGCGGCCCAAGCGAACGAAAGCAACCATCTGGCGCTAGGCGTTTATCAAGTCCTGTCGCTGGTTGCGCCCTTTCTGCACAGCGAAGCCCGCCAGTTGCTCAGACAAATCAGCCAAGAGTATCTGAGCTAATTCCTTTCTTTTCCACGATATATTCCAACTGGTCCAGCGCCGAGCGCAAGCGGCTCACGAGCGGGCCGCAGTATGCTGCGGGCGCCCCGCCGAGGCTTTTTTGCTCAAAACCTCCAGCAACGACTATTGCAACAATAAAGTAAAAAGCCTTGAATTTCGGCGATACGTTCGCTGTCTGCTTTCCTGGGCATTGGGCGATCTACTCACGAGAACAACGGGTTGATTCAATCCAGCCACCCGATAATCATGTATTCTAAGCCAGTGGTTTACTGGGAACTTTGTTGAATTGACCGCTAAACTGTACCAAAGAAAAGGTTTTCCATCTGAACTAGCGTAAGGCGACGCTTTCAGCAACCCGCATAGTAAAGATTTTCGGCATCGTAAAATCTATAATTGTTAAATCAAAAGAACGCCACCCCCGTGGAGTTGCAACGACATGAAGTACTTTGTTACCGGCGCTTCCGGTTTTATCGGCCGGCGTCTTGTCGAAAAACTGCTGCAACATCAGGAAAACACTGTTTATTATCTAATTCTGGAGCGTGAATTGTCCATCATGGAAACGTTGCGCGAGCGCTGGGGCCAGAATGCCGACCGCACCGTGCCGATCATTGGCGATCTCGCGCAACCGCGCCTGGGGGTGGCGGACGGCGATCTCGCCCGGCTTACGGGCCAAATCGATCATCTCTTCCATCTGGCGGCGATTTATGATCTCAAGGCCAGCGCCGAAATTCAGGAAAAGGTTAATATTCAGGGTACTCGTCATGTCGTCGCCTTCGCTGAAACAGTCGAGGCGGGCTGCTTCCATCTGACCAGCTCGATCGCCGCTGCTGGCTTGTATGAAGGCGTATTCCGCGAGGACATGTTCGATGAAGCCGAAGCGCTCGATAATCCCTACTATCGCACCAAGCATCAATCGGAGGGGATTGTGCGCTACGAATGCGCTCGTCCCTGGCGGATTTACCGACCTGGCGTAGTCGTCGGCGACTCCCGCACCGGTGAGATGGATAAAATCGACGGTCCCTACTACTTTTTCAAACTCATTCAGAAGATACGCAATCTGTTGCCGTCCTGGATGCCCATGATCGGCATCGAAGGCGGTCGGCTGAACCTGGTGCCCGTCAATTTCATCGTCGACGCGATGGATCACATCGCGCACCAACCGGGCCTGGACGGCCAATGCTTTCACTTGGTAGACCCGAAGCCGCATCGCGTCGGCGACATCCTGAATCTGTTTGCCCGCTCCGCCCATGCGCCGGAAATGACGCTGCGGTTTAACGCCTTGATGTTCGCGTTTGTGCCAGAGATCATCAAGTCCGGACTATCCCAACTGCGGCCGGTGCGACGAATCAAAGAGCAAATCCTCAAGGATCTCGGCATTCCTGCCGATGTCTTGGGCTTAATCAATTATCCGACCCGCTTCGACTGTCGCCAGACCCTGAAAGCGCTTGAAGGCACGGATATCGCTGTTCCTCCCCTGGAAACTTATGCCTGGAAACTATGGGATTACTGGGAGCGCCATCTCGACCCCGACCTGTTCGTCGACCGCACGCTGAGCGGCGCGGTGAAAGACAAGATCGTGTTGATTACCGGTGCGTCCTCCGGCATCGGCAAGGCCGCCGCACTGAAGGTCGCCGAGGCGGGCGCTAAGACCCTGATTGTCGCGCGCACGGAAGAAAAACTGCTGGAAACCCGGCAGGAGATTGAGGAGCGTGGCGGGGCCGCTTACGTTTACGCGGCGGATGTCGCCGACATCGCTTCCTGCGATGCGCTGATTCAGCAGGTGCTGGCCGAGCATGGCGGGGTGGATATCCTGGTTAATAACGCCGGTCGCTCGATTCGCCGGGCCATTGAGAATTCGCTGGATCGCTTTCACGATTACGAACGCACCATGCAACTCAACTATTTTGGCGCGCTGCGCTTGATCATGGGTTTCATTCCCCAGATGATGGTCAAAAAACGCGGGCACATTATTAACATCTCCTCGATAGGCGTATTGAGCAATGCGCCGCGTTTTTCGGCCTATGTCGCCTCCAAGGCGGCGCTGGACGCCTTTTCGCGCTGCGCGGCGGCCGAGTTTTCCGACAGCGGCATCGAATTCACCACCATCAACATGCCCCTGGTGCGCACCGCGATGATCGCGCCAACCAAGATCTACGAGCATGTACCCACCCTCAGTCCCGAGGAAGCGGCGGATCTGATCGTGCAGGCCATCATCGATCGGCCGGAACGCATCGCCACCCGGGTTGGCATCTTCGCCCAGGTGCTGCACGCCGTGGCACCCAAGGTTTACGCCGTGCTCATGAAT
>JAGRHK010000242.1 GCA_020444985.1 Candidatus Competibacteraceae bacterium | reverse complement strand
TTGCTGGCCCGCCAAACGACCATGCCGTTACCAGGCTTGATCACTGGTAGTCCGGAGATGCTCAAAATCTGCCGGACAATTCGCAAAATCGCGCCGACCAATGCGAATGTATTGCTGTTAGGGGAAAGCGGTACCGGCAAGGAGGTGTTGACGCGGGCGCTGCATGAATTGAGTTCTCGATCACAGGACGCGTTTGTGGCTATTAACTGCGCGGCAATCCCTGAAGCCCTGTTGGAAAGCGAGTTGTTCGGCCATGAAAAGGGTTCCTTTACCGGCGCTGTTAAGCAGAATCGCGGCAAGATCGAGTATGCAGACGGCGGGACGCTGATGCTTGATGAGGTGGGCGATTTACCGCTGCCGCTGCAAGCCAAGTTGCTGCGGTTTCTTCAGGAACGCGTGGTCGAGAGAGTCGGCGGCCGTGAAATGATCCCGGTCGATGTCCGCGTGGTGTGCGCCACCCATCGCGATCTTTCGGTCTTAATTGATGAAGGCCAGTTCCGTGAGGACCTCTACTATCGGATCAGCGAAATTACCATTCAGATTCCCGCATTGCGCGAACGAGAGGGCGATGTATTGTTAATCGCCCACGCTTTGTTGAACAGCTTTGGACAATCACTGGGCAAAACTCGGCTGAATCTCTCTGCTGATGCAATACGGGCGTTGGAAAGACATCACTGGCCGGGTAACATTCGGGAATTGGAAAATCGACTCAAACGGGCATTGATCATGAGTGAATCAGCTCAAATCACCGCCCAGGATCTGGAGCTGGATATGGACGGGGATGAGGCAGAGGTAGCTACCGTTTCGCCTCCACCTGATTTACGCCAAGCGCGCGAGCAGGCCGAGCGCCAAGCGATCCAGCAGGCGCTTGATTATACCCGTAGTAATCTTTCCCACGCTGCCGAGTTGTTGGGTATTACCCGGCCGACCTTGTACACCTTGTTGAGCAAGCATAATTTGAAAGCCTGATATATAAGGTTCCAGGTTCCAGGTTCCAGGTTCCAGGTTCCAGGTTCCAGGCATCAGGTAACAGATTAATGTGTAGTTGCTTCTGAAGATGAGAGTCAGTCATTTCAGGCGACTTGAAGGTTTCTTTAAATGATCCAGCTTGACTTGACATTAGCAACCAGCCCGCCTATAGTCCCGCCTCTTTGCAGACCCGGATTCCAATCAGCGCAGGCCCGCTGCCGGGTTGATTGAATTCGCAAGCTTGATTGGAGTAAGGGAATGGCCACCATCAACCAGTTGGTAAGCAAGCCGCGCGGCAGAAAGAAAGCTAAAAGCAATGTTCCAGCGCTTGAAAGCTGCCCGCAGAAGCGCGGTGTTTGTACCCGCGTTTATACCACGACGCCCAAGAAGCCCAATTCCGCGTTGCGGAAGGTGGCGCGCGTACGTCTGACGAATGGTCAGGAGGTAACCAGCTATATTGGCGGCGAGGGCCATAACCTGCAAGAGCATTCGGTCGTGCTGATTCGTGGCGGACGCGTCAAGGATTTACCTGGCGTGCGCTATCACATCGTGCGCGGCAGCCTGGACACCTCTGGCGTGAACAAGCGTCGTCAGGCGCGTTCTAAATACGGCGCCAAACGGCCTAAATCCTGAGTTCTACCAGTCCATCGAAATTGAGACGGTTATGCCGAGAAGAAGAGAAGTTCCTAAACGCGCTATTCTTCCCGATCCCAAGCATGGGAGCGAGATGCTGGCCAAATTCATGAACATGGTAATGGAGCGCGGCAAGAAATCCGTGGCCGAAAAGATTGTTTATGGTGCGCTCGACGTCATGGCCGAAAAAGGCAAGGAAAATCCCTTGGGTCTGCTTGAGCAGGCGCTGGATAATGTTCGCCCAGTGGTCGAAGTTAAATCCCGCCGGGTCGGCGGAGCGACCTATCAGGTGCCGGTAGAAGTGCGCGCGGTACGGCGGAACACGCTGGCGATGCGCTGGGTTATCGACGCTTCGCGCAAGCGCGGCGAGAAATCCATGGCGCGTCGCTTGGCTGGAGAGTTGATGGACGCTGCTGAAAGCCGCGGATCTGCGGTCAAAAAGCGCGAAGATGTGCATCGCATGGCGGAAGCAAACAAGGCTTTCGCTCATTATCGCTGGTAAGTTTCGAGGATTGAGCCGTGGCTCGCAAAACCCCTATCGAGCGCTATCGTAACCTTGGCATCATGGCTCACATTGATGCCGGCAAAACCACCGTGACCGAGCGTATCCTGTTTTATACGGGTATTTCCCACAAGCTGGGCGAGGTTCACGATGGTGCTGCCACCATGGACTGGATGGTGCAGGAACAAGAGCGCGGCATCACGATCACCTCGGCCGCGACGACCTGTTTCTGGAGTGGCATGGCCGGTCAGTTTGACGAACACCGTGTCAACATCATTGATACGCCAGGCCATGTTGATTTCACCATTGAGGTCGAACGTTCGTTGCGGGTACTGGATGGCGCCTGCGCGGTGTTCTGTGCGGTGGGCGGAGTGGAACCACAATCCGAGACCGTCTGGCGGCAGGCAAATAAGTACGGAGTGCCTCGTCTGGCGTTCGTCAACAAGATGGATCGCGCCGGGGCTGATTTTCTGCGCGTCGTGCAGCAGATTCAGGACCGCTTGGGTGCTTGCCCGGTGCCGATTCAGTTGCCGATTGGCGCTGAGGACCAATTCAAGGGCATCATCGATCTGGTCAAGATGCAGGCGATTTATTGGGATGAAGACAGCTTGGGCATGAAGTTTCAAGCTGGCGATATTCCCGCTCCGATGCAAGCCGATTGTGCGGCTTGGCGTGAGAAGATGGTTGAAGCCGCCGCCGAGTCTTCCGACGAATTAATGGAAAAATATCTCGAAGGCGAAGCGCTCAGCGAAGACGAGATTCATGATGGGTTGCGTGCGCGTACGCTCAAGGGCGAGATTGTCCTGGCGTTGTGCGGTTCTGCATTCAAGAACAAGGGTGTCCAGGCTATGCTGGATGCAGCGATCCGTTACTTGCCGTCGCCGATAGACAAACCGCCGGTCACGGGTATTTTGGACGATGCCGCCGAGAGCGAGGGCGAGCGTCCGGCGAATGATGAAGCGCCTTTTGCAGCGCTAGCGTTCAAGATCGCCACGGATCCTTTTGTCGGCACCCTAACCTTTATCCGGTGCTATTCCGGTGTGGTCAATTCTGGCGACTCGGTTTACAACCCCGTCAAAAGTCGGCGAGAGCGCATCGGTCGCCTAGTGCAGATGCATGCCAACAGTCGTGAGGAAATCAAGGAAATTCGCGCTGGCGATATCGCTGCCTGCGTCGGTCTGAAGGATGTCACCACTGGTGATACCCTGTGTAGCTCAGATCAAGTGATTACCCTGGAACGGATGGAGTTTCCCGAACCGGTCATCGCGGTCGCGGTTGAACCCAAAACCAAAGCCGATCAGGAGAAGATGGGTATTGCGCTCGGTAAATTGGCCCAGGAAGATCCTTCATTTCGTGTTCACACCGATCCTGAATCCGGACAGACGATCATTTCCGGCATGGGCGAATTGCATCTGGAGATCATCGTCGATCGCCTCAAACGTGAATTCAAGGTTGATGCGAATGTTGGCAAGCCGCGCGTTGCCTACCGCGAGACCATTCGCAAGATGGTGGAACAGGAAGGTAAATTCGTACGCCAGTCAGGCGGCCGCGGTCAATACGGTCATGTCTGGCTACGCTTGGAGCCTCAGGAACCGGGAACCGGCTACGAATTTGTCAACGCCATTGTCGGTGGTGTAGTGCCGCGCGAATACGTCCCTGCAGTCGACAAGGGTGTGCAAGAGCAGATGGAAAAGGGGGTATTGGCGGGTTATCCCGTGGTCGACGTCAAGGTCACTATCTTCGATGGCTCCTATCATGAGGTGGATTCCAGCGAAATGGCTTTCAAGATCGCCGGGTCGATGGGTTTCAAGGACGGCGCGCTCAAGGCCGGCGCGGTGCTGCTGGAGCCGATCATGAAGGTCGAAGTGGTCACTCCCGAGGACTACAT
>JAGRHK010000241.1 GCA_020444985.1 Candidatus Competibacteraceae bacterium | reverse complement strand
CAAATGGTGTTCATCGTCGATGACAACCACGATGGGAATATCCTGCTGGGCTTCCTCCACCATCGACCGCATCTCGGCAATCGTCGGCAATTCGTCGGCTAGCCGCAGAAGAATCATTTCCAGGGGTTGATAGGCAATGGCGCTTCGGGCTTCTTCCGCCTGGTCGGTATCGGTTAGCTCGAGTTGATAACCATCGCCCTGCAAGGTTTTGACAATATGATCGATATCGGATCGTGAATGATCCACAACCAACAAATTAATCACAGAAGGCTCAGACACGCGCTCCAACCTCTGTTGGGGGCCAGAACTCAAATGGGAAGTAAACTCGCTCAACAGTACGATTCTACCAGGGTTTTGGCCAGTTGCCCCGGTTGTTCCCGCACCAGTCGAGGCGCCAGGTAGCCCGGCAACCGCTGACGTAATGTGTTCATGATAGCGAATGCGGCGCTTTCCTTCACAGCAAAATGTGCAGCGCCTTGCACTGGATCCAATAGATGCAAATAATAGGGTAGCACCCGGGCGGCAAACAGCGCCTCGCTCAGTTCTATCAATGTCGTAGCATCGTCATTGACCCCGCGCAACAACACAGACTGGTTCAGTAAGGTCACGCCAGCCAGGGCTAACCGTTCCAGCGCCTGGCGGACCGTCCCGTCAATCTCACGAGGGTGATTCGCATGCACTACCAGCACCGGATGCAAGCGAGTGCGCGTCAAGATGTCCAGCAATCCGTCGTCGAGCCGCTCAGGTAGAACAATCGGCAGCCGGCTGTGAATCCTGAGTCGCTTCAGATGCGGAATCGGCTCCAATCCTCCGAGCAGCTCGCTCAACCGCGGGTTGGACAGCGCCAGAGGATCGCCACCGCTGAGGATCACCTCGCTGAGGCTGGGATCGCTAGCTAAATAGGCCAGCGCCTGCGGCCAGTGCCGGGTTCCGATCTGAGCTTGTTCGTAGGGAAAGGCTCGGCGGAAGCAGTAGCGACAATGTAGCGCGCAGGCGCTGGTCGCCATCAACAGGGCGCGGCCATGATATTTGTGCAGGACGCCTGGCGCGACTTGAGCGGCTTGTTCGTCCAAAGGGTCGGCCACGAAGCCCGGCGTCGGCTCCAGCTCTATTGCCAGCGGCAATATTTGCCGCAACAGTGGATCGTCCGGATCGCCCTGGCGCATCCGCGCTACGAAATTGCGCGGCACACGTAACGGAAATTGTCGTGCTGCAGCCTGTGCGCCTGGCAATAGCGCCGGGTCCAGAGCCAGCTCGCGCAGCAATTCAGCGGGATCCCGAATTGCTCTTGCCCATTCCTGTTGCCAGTCGGCCTGACTGGACAATGCCTTTTCGGTTATCATACCTAATCTTATCGCTTAATCACTCTCGAGGAAGGCAGGTTTTGCATGGCGACATATAGTACCAATGAATTTAAGAGCGGGCTGAAGATCATGCTGGATGGCGATCCCTATGCGGTGGTCGAGAATGAGTTCGTCAAACCTGGCAAGGGCCAAGCCTTTAACCGGGTCAAGGTGCGCAACCTGAAAACCAATCGAGTTATCGAGCGTACCTTCAAATCCGGCGATACCGTAGAAGGGGCGGATGTCGTTGATGTCGAATTGCAATACCTCTATAACGATGGCGAATACTGGCATTTCATGGATCAGCAAAGTTTTGAACAAGTGACCGCCGACGCCAACGTGGTTGGCAATGCGGCTCAATGGCTGAAGGAAGAAGCCATTTGCCAAGTCACGCTGTGGAACGGTGTTCCTTTGAGCGTAGCCCCTCCTAATTTTGTCATCATGACCATTGTCGAAACCGACCCGGGCTTACGTGGCGATACCTCTGGCGGCGGCGGCAAGCCGGCAACCCTGGAAACGGGCGCGGTAGTCAGGGTGCCCTTATTCGTGCAAAGCGGCGAAATCATCAAGGTGGATACGCGAACCGGCGAATACGTGTCACGGGTCAAGGAGTAGGCGCGAAAAAACTGTATTTGCCGGATCGGCGCGGATAATGGATATTCCATCTAAATATCGAGATGGCAGGCGCTTCTTGCTTGCGGACGATGCTCCACTGCGCCTCTGGCGAGTCCGTTCCTGCAAGAACTCAATGGCTATCGAGAAACGGCATTACCTGACGCCCGATCATGTCTGCGGATAGTCTTCTGCCCATTCTGCGCCTGCGCGCCCAGTTGCTGGCCCAAATCCGAGTCTTTTTTGCGACGCGAGATTTGATGGAGGTGGAAACGCCGATCCTGTCGGCGGCAGCGACCTCCGATCCCCATTTGGCCAGTTTTACGACAGTCTATTCAGGACCAGGGCCGCGCTATGGTCAAACGCTGTATTTGCAAACCTCCCCGGAATTTCCCATGAAGCGCTTGCTGGCGGCGGGCAGCGGTTGCATCTACCAAATTGCCAAGGCGTTTCGCGATGGTGAAGCCGGGTATCGCCATAATCCCGAATTCACCCTGTTGGAGTGGTATCGGGTTGGTTTTGACCATCATCAGTTAATGAATGAAGTTGCAGAATTGACAACAGCGCTGCTGGCAAACCGGCTGTCATTAGCGGCGCCGGAACGGTTGAGCTATCAGGAACTCTTTGTGCGCCATCTCGATCTTGATCCGCATCGGGCTACGGTCGCGGAACTGGCGGCAGTCGCAGAACGACAGAAGGTCTCCATTCCTCCAGGAATGCCCGTGCAGGATGTCGATCCCTGGCTGGACTTGTTATTGACGCATTGCCTTGAACCCCATATCGGTCAGGGGCGTTTATGCTTTGTTTACGACTATCCCGCTTCACAGGCAGCGCTGGCCCGATTACGACCTGAAAATCCGCCGGTTGGCGAACGCTTTGAATTGTATTTGAATGGTATTGAGCTGGCTAACGGTTTTCATGAGCTGGGTGACGCTGTCGAACAACGCCGCCGGTTTGCGGCGGAGAATGCGGCGCGGCAAGCACAAGGGTTGCCGATGACGCCGCTCGATGAGAACCTACTGGCCGCGCTGGAAAGCGGATTGCCAGACTGCGCTGGAGTGGCGCTGGGCTTTGATCGTCTGGTCATGCTGGCGGCGGGCAAGGAAACCTTGGCCGAAGTATTGGCGTTCCCATTTGAGCAGGCTTAGGTCTTGCGCAAAACCGCCTTTGTGATCTGCGTGATGATGGAGTCACGTTTATATGTGGGGAACTCGACCCAAAGGGATTAAGGAGCTGATGACAACTTACCCTGATGTTCTTGTTGCATCCGATTACGTGGTGTGTGCGATTCTGCGCAAAGTTGCCGATGTCTTCAACGTCGAGTCGCTCTGGGAACGGGTGCGGGGCGGGCAGGAAGGCGTGTGCCTCATGGAAGCGCTCAAACGGCATCCCCGCACGCCCCGCGCTCGTCAACGCAAGGAAACCCGCTATAGCCAGATTATCGTCCGAATTCCAGAGCGCGATTACATTCGCGATGACCGGTTGGAGGACAGTTTCGGGCGGCGCACGCTATTGCGCGAGTTGCGACGTCTGCATGAACAGGAACTGGGTCGCTATCTGGCCGAGAATGCGGTAATTCGTTACCGGGTGGAACCCGATACGGGTTTGCGGCCTGGCGAGGTGCAATTTCTGTTTGGGCGGGCAATTTCCATCCCAGCCGATGGCGAAACCCCATTATTTCGCATCGATGCCGCGGCGGACGGGCAGAGCGAATGGCGGCAACTGGGCTTCATTTATTCCGGTCAGCGCTTGACCTTGTTGAACGGCGACCGACGCGCCAGCAGTATTGCCATGCAACCCTGGCCCTTTACGAATGGCGAATCCGTGTTATTGATGTTGCGGCCTGGACCGCCGGTTACGATCGATGTGGTGGCGGAACCGCCGGCGTGTCTGACGTTGACCGGGGATGGTGGCGGGCGCTTTCTGACGCGCGATAGCCGAGGACGCAGCCTGCGATTGTGGATCGCGCCATTGGTCGCCAATCAGGAGTCCTGCATCGCACAGCAATCGGTTATTCAGCAAGAGCCGCGTTCTGCGCAACCCAAACAGGAACCGCAGGAATCGGTGGTTA
>JAGRHK010000240.1 GCA_020444985.1 Candidatus Competibacteraceae bacterium | reverse complement strand
TAGCCCACGTTGATTGGTCACCGGATCGAGCTCTGGAAACCACCAGCACTTTGTTGCTCAAGCAACATAATCAGATTGATGCTTTTATTTGCAATAATAGCGGTTTAGCTAGTGGAGTCATCGCAGCTCTGGATCTGGAAAAACTGGCAGATGTGAAAAAAACCTTTGTTGCTGGATCGGATGCGGATTTGAAAAATATTCAATACATTGTTCAAGACAAACAATCGGTTGAAATATGGAAAAAGATTAAGCCATTAGCATTCAAGGCTGCCGAAATTGCAGTCGAGATTGCCAAAAATCCTGCCAAATCGCTCATGGAGATTGCCAAGGAATTCGGCCAGGGAGACTTGCGATTTGCCATGACTGATAACGGCTTTGCCGAGATCCCAACGGTTATTACTCCCGTTCTGCTAATCACCAAGGACAATATTGAGAGCACTCTTATTGCTGAAAAAATTTTTACTCAAGAGCAGGTTTATGGTGGGGAGAAATAATTCAATTCTAAGTGAGTGGCTGAACTCAATGAGGAAATGAAGAAGGACATGGCGAGAAATGGTATTAGATGCCCTCTACGCTGGCTGTCCAAGCAAGGCCCAAAGTATGGCGCACCCGTTCACACAGCTCTCCAGGCGTCCGGGAGATCACTTCCTCTGGCACGCCAAACTTCTGAGTCAGCCGCTCATGATTCTCGAATCCATAGGAAACCATAAACGGGTGCATACCTGCATTGATCGCTGCCAGAAAATCCTTATGCTCATCACCACAGGAATAAGCGCGGGCTGGATTGATGGCAAAACGCTCCCGAGCCTCCCGGAAATGAATGCCCTTGTCTTGGGCCAAGGGAACATGAATCAGGAAATCCAGCTTACCCACATCAACGCCATGCCGTAAAAACAGGCGTTTAAGCGTTTCCTTAGGTTCTATAGTGATATTGCGAGTAATCAGGCCCACCCGCAGATCAGGCAAATTCAAAAGCGTTTGAATCAATTCGGCAATACCGGGATAAAGCTGACCTTCTTCGCGGTACACCTCGGTCAAGGTGGCAATAAGCTGGCTGCGCTTCTGTTTACCCAACTGCTTTTGCAGATTGACTGGAAACTCCTTCAATCCTCCCAGATATTTGAACAACCTGTGGCGTTTCTGGAATCGGGTCAGGTCGCCTATATCCATCCCATGACGGGCAAACGTTTTGCCGATGGCAGTGAAGGCGTCGATGGTAGTTCCGTCAGCATCCAGAATAATCAATTGTTCGCGGCTGTACATCGTTGTACGGTTCCCGAATAAGCAGACTGGAGTAACGGAATAAAGGCATTTCTATTCCATTGCGACAGAAAGACCAACAGAGGTTTGGATAAGCATCGTCCAACAAGTTGTGTTGCAGGCCGCATGCATTGGCGCCTATGGACATCTTCGGTTTTTCATCATGAAAGCTTCACACTCAGGCCGTGTTGTTGTCTCATACTACCAAGCGGTTCTTTCCTATTTGTGACCGTCAACCATGCGCCAAAGAATCATCAGCCACACCACTACTTACGAATTGTCGCTATGATTCAAGATATTACCCGAAAACTCTATGCAGATACGCCACAGGAAACCCTCTATCACTACACATCTTTCAAGGGGTTGCTCGGCATTGTTGACAGCGGCGTATTGTGGACCAGCGATATCCGCTACATGAACGACTCGGCGGAAATGACCCATACCGCCGACCTGCTTCGCGAAGAGATTCGCCAGCGCATCGCGGGCGGTTACCCCAATCCGCAATTGCTCAATCAATTTCTGGACTGGGTTTCCTATCGGATTACCAATGGCCACATGCTTTTTGGCGCATCGTTTCGCTCAAATGGCAATCTGTTAAGCCAATGGCGCGGCTACAGCGCATTGGGCAAGGGGGTTAGCATTGGCTTCAATCCCGATGTCATCGTGCAATGCGCGCAACATCAGCATTTTCAGGTTGGCAAGTGTCTTTATGAACCTGCGGAACAGCGCCAGTTGATCGCACAGATCGTTGAGGCGGTCGAGGCGTTGGCCAAGCGGCGTGGTGATTCTGCGGAGCGCGCCAGTCGTCCCTTAGCGCAAGTCTATTATGGCGTTTTCGAGCAGATTGAAAGCGATCTGTTGCGCATCGCCGCACTGCTGAAGCATCCATCCTTCCAGGAAGAAGAGGAGTGGCGCATTGTCTCGCCGGTTCTGACTGACTATGTCGCCTCACCGGTGCTGTTTCGTGAAGGCACTTCGATGTTGGTGCCCTATCTTGAATTTCGCCTGACCGTCTCCAAAGAGGAACCAATTATTTTGGAGCACTTATATCTTGGGCCAACGCCCAATATCCGCTTGTCGATGAATTCTCTGGCCATGTTCCTTGCCAAACGGGGGATCCGCCCTCGACAAGGAATCAGTTACTGTCAGATTCCCTACCGCCAATGGTAGGACTCTCTGTCAAGCTTCCCTCACATGGTCAAGCTCCAGTGGTCAGGTGTTCTGATCGAAGGATCGGGCGCTTCTGGAATGGGGAGCTGCAATTCCTCCGGTAACCGCACCTGCATGGCGATGGGCAAATGATCCGAATAGACATGCCCCAAGGCCTCAACCTGTTCAACAGTAATTGAAGGCGAGACCAGAATATGATCCAGTTGTCGATCCGGTTCCCAACTGGGAAAGGTATGCAATCCTGGCGCGGGTTCGCACAAGCGCGCGCTCGCCAAAAGGACCGCCATCTCGCGGCTGTCCGAACGGCAATTCAGATCGCCCATCAGAATCACGTGACGATAATCGCACACCAGATTCGCCAAAAACTCGATTTGCCGCAACCGCCCACGACGACCAAGGGCCATATGGAGAATCAATACATGCAACGCATCAGCGCCGCTACCAAATCGAACTTCCAACACACCACGTCCGGGGATCAACCCAGGCAGCTTGTGTTCTGTGATCGCGTCCGGACAAATTCGGCTTAACAGCGCGTTGCTGTGCTGAGAGATCATGCCGATCTTGCGGTTGGTCTGATCAAACACATGCTCGAAACCGGCATAATCCGCCAGATATTTGACCTGATTTACGAAACCGCTCCGCAGACTGCCTGCATCCACCTCCTGCAAGCCAACCAGGTCGTAATCCGCCAAAATGCGGGCAATGCCATCGAGATTCGTCATTCGCGATGGCACGGGGACCAGATGTTTCCAACTGAGCGTCAGATAGTCCGAATACTTGTTAGTGCTCAATCCGCTTTGAATGTTGTAGCTCAGTAGCCGCAACTGCTGCGGTCCGGGGTGATCGTCGGCCATGCTCTCTCCCTGCGTTTTCAGCTTTACGGGCGGGCTTCCTTGGCGACCAGGAAATCCACGACCTCGAACATGCGCGGTGAACGCACATCATACTTGCCATCGACAATTACCGCCGGCACCCCCCGCACCTTAAAGCGTTGCGCTAACTGGTTGCCGCGTCGCAACTCGGTTTCGGTCTGAAAGGATGTATATGCTTTGCGGAACGCCTCCTGATCCACGCCATGCTCGGCGAAAAATGCCGCCATCTCATCTTCGTTGCTCAGTTTGCGCCGCTGGTGATAGGCATCGAACAGCGGTTGGTGGACCTTGTCCAGCACTCCCAGCGCCTCGGCGGCATAATAGGCCCGGGCGCCGGGTTCCCAGCTTGCTCCAAAAGCCACTGGAACCCGGGTGAATTTGACGTTGTCCGGTTTATGTTTCAGCCATGCCTGGACGGCGGGTTCCAGATCGTGACAATGCGGACAACCGTACCAGAACATCTCAATCACTTCGACTTTATCGGAAGTTGCGGACTCCACCGGAGTGGGTAATCGCACATAGTCCGCGCCCTCCTGAAACAGCGGATCGGCGGCATATACGGCAAATGGCAGGGTGCACGTCAGCAGAATGAGTAACCAGTGGCGCAACAGGTTCGGCATCAGCAGAACTCCGTGAGTAGTAATACAAGGAAGGAAAGAGACAGCGCCTACAGCGTACCGTAGGAATGCAGCCCCGACAGGAACATATTGACGCCCAGAAAGGCGA
>JAGRHK010000023.1 GCA_020444985.1 Candidatus Competibacteraceae bacterium | reverse complement strand
AGCCGGCGATCTGGCCTCCAGCCTGGTCGGCGCGGTGGTCAAGGACCCGGTGCAGGACGCCATCGTCTGGCGCGAGTATCTGGAAACCATCGTCAAGGAACGCGACGGCTGGAAGGATCTTTATCGCGCCTGCCGCGATGTTTCATGAATCAGCCGGCCATGAGCGATCCCCTGCTGCTTGGCATTCGCCATCACGGTCCCGGTTCGGCGCGCAGCGTGCTAAAAGCGCTGACCGAGTGGCAACCGGACCTGATCTTGGTGGAAGGACCGCCGGACGCTCAAGATTTGTTGCCGCTAGCCGTCGATCCCGGTATGAAACCGCCGGTCGCATTACTAATCTACGATCCTGCTGAACCGCGTCGCGCTGTTTACTATCCCTTCGCCGAATTTTCCCCGGAATGGCAGGCGATCCAGTACGGGCTGCGGCAGCAGACGCCGGTGCGTTTCATGGACTTGCCACAAGCGATCCGCATGGCGTTGGATATCGAAGCAGAAGCCGCAATGGAACCGACGGAACCCGTGGACGAGGCCACTGCTGAAGCGGAAGGCGTTGAATCGCAACCCACTGAAGATGCGACGGATCGGGGCGCGGACGACTCCCTCCTCCCCGACATTCGCCGCGATCCTCTGCGTTGGGTGGCCGAGGCGGCGGGCTATGGCGATAGCGAACGCTGGTGGGAACATTGGGTGGAACAGCGCCAGGACAGTAGCGAGCTGTTCCAGGGTATCCAGGAACTCATGTCCTCGCTGCGCGCGGAAGCCGATGTGCAATCGCCGTCGAGCGCGTTGGAGCAACAGCGGGAAGCTGCGATGCGCAACCACTTGCGGGCGGCGCGCAAGGAAGGTTTTGCACGCATCGCCGTCGTCTGCGGCGCTTGGCACGTTCCCGCCCTCGCCACGTTGCCGCCGGCGCGCGAGGATACTGCCCGGCTCAAGGGTTTACCGAAACGCAAACTGGCCGCTACCTGGACGCCGTGGACCTATGGCCGACTTACCTATGCCAGCGGCTACGGGGCCGGCATCGAGTCACCAGGGTTCTACCACCATCTCTGGGAAAGCGCCGGAGAACCGACCATTCCCTGGCTGACGCGGGTCACGCACCTGCTGCGTGCGCATGATTTGACGGCTTCCACGGCCAGCGTCATCGAGGCGGCGCGGCTGGCTGACGCGCTGGCGGCCCTGCGCGCCCGCCCACGACCGACGCAGGAGGAATTGAACGAGGCCACACTCGCCGTGCTCTGTCATGGCGACGCGCCCCCCCTGCAACTGATCAAGGAACAGTTGCTGATTGGGGAGCGGCTGGGCGAAGTGCCGGAAAGTACGCCGATGCTGCCTGTGCAGCAGGATTTGCAACGTCTGCAAAAACGCTTGCGGTTGCCGCCGGAAGCGGGGCAGCGCGTACTGGAACTCGATCTGCGCAAGCCGAATGATCTGGAGCGTAGTCAGCTTCTGCATCGGCTCAATCTGTTGCAGATTCCCTGGGGTCAGGCTGAACAGGCCAGCGGCAAGGGTACCTTCAAGGAAAGCTGGCGCTTGCAATGGCAGCCGGAATTAGCCGTAGCAGTTATTGAAGCCAATTTGTGGGGCAACACGGTCCTGTCCGCAGCCACCGCCCGCGCTCGTGATTGCGCGGCGAACAGTGAACAGTTAAGTCTGTTGACAGAACTGGTTGCGCAGACCCTGCTGGCGGAATTGCCGGACGCTATTGGCGAAGTCATGGCCCGACTGCAAAATGTCGTTGCCTTGACCAGCGACATCCCACATTTGATGGACAGCCTGCCGCCCCTGGCGCGCATTCTACGTTATGGCAATGTCCGCCAAACCGATGCTGGGCTGGTCAGACACATCGTGGAGGGCTTGGTGACGCGCATTGCCATTGGGCTGCCGGCGGCGTGCCATTCGCTGGATGACGAAGCCGCAGAGGCTTTATTGAGCCGGGTGCGGGCCATGCATGACGCAATCGCCTTGCTGCAAGCACCCGAACAGACCGAAATTTGGCAAGCCGCGTTGGCGAAATTGGTTGATCAGGCTGAGCTGCACGGGTTGCTGGCCGGATATGCCTGCCGCGCGCTATTCGAGCAGGACGTTTTATCCTCGTCGGAAACCGCGCGACAGATGGGACTGGCCCTGTCGCTGGCGGGCGAACCCGCGCGGGCAGCGGCATGGCTGGAGGGCTTCCTGCATGGCAGCGGCCAACTCTTGCTGCATCATGCGGCGCTGTGGGACATTCTGGATGGTTGGGTCAGCGGCTTGTCCGGAGAAGCATTCGTGTCGCTGTTGCCGTTGCTACGCCGCACCTTCGCCCGTTTCCCGGCGCCGGAGCGGCGGCAAATGGGCGAGCGCGTCAAACGCGGAAGTTCGGGGCGCGCGCCGACTGTAACCGAGAGCGACGTGAACGTGGCGCGAGCGGATCGGGTGTTGCCGATTCTAGGTAAGGTGTTGGGGTTGGTTTAGCGGGATGAGTCAAGGCGCGCATAAATATCCCCCGACCGACCGGTGCGGGCTTCGACCTCAAGCCGTTCCAGCAAGTCCGGCATGCTCAGCCAGGCCGTCGACCGCAGGCATTGCGCTTCCCCCACCGACCAGTTGAACACATAAGGTCCAAGGGCCGTCAGCGTTGCCACGCAGTTACGCGCGGTGTCCAGGCAGGCCGGCAGATACTCGAAGGACAGGGCTGGGATCGGTTGCGACAGTCCCTGCAAAACCTCCAACTCATAACCTTCCACGTCGATCTTGCAAAACGCCGGCGCCCCGTGACGAGCGATTAATGCATCCAGAGTTGTCACCGGAACCGGCAACGGTTCATCCCAATGCACCCCGGCAAACCCCTTATCCTTCTCCACTGCCGCAATCCAGGCCGGCGACAGCGTGGTCACGGTCGGCGTGCGGGAACTGATCAGCAGTTCGGCAACGCCGGGCTTGGCTCCCACCGCCTGTTCGATCAGGGTAATCTGCGCCCGATGCCCGAACCAGCGGCGCAACAGCGCCATGCAATCGGGTTGCGGCTCGACCGCCACAATCCGTGCGCCCAAGGGCGTCCAGGCCCGCAACCGGCTGCCGACATGTGCGCCGATGTCGAAGCATAAATCGCCCGGCTGGATAAACTGAGCATAAAATTGGGTCAATCGGCGCCGGCGAAACGGAATGCCGTGGTACATCAGCACGGAACGCAGTAACCCGGCGCTACGCTCAACGCGCCTCCAGACGCTCACCGCGTTTCATCCCGCATCGTCAAGGGAAAATTTGTCATCACGCTATTGCCTTACGGAAAATCATAGTGCGGCTTTGCCAATCGGGGCAGTCTCGGCATTTTGGTCGGTGGACTGGGCGCCATGACGACGCGATGACATTGTTGCCCTGGGTCCGAAAACCCTTCTCTCGAAAACGTTGGCGACGCTCATGAGCGGGGCAGTGGTTGGAATGTTATACTGACAGGCATCAAAAAGTGTGTTATTGCAGGGCGAATAAAGCGCAGCACAACCTATTCTGCGCCATTAACGCATGGGAACCAGAAGTTTACCCGCCAATCCAAGATTGAAGAACCGCGAGTACTTCAACCGACCTCAAATGAAAATATTTCTAAAAGCCTTGGTTTTTTGCAGCCCGCTCCTCAGCGGTTGCGTTACCGTCGTGGACGCGCAGGCGCCGGTCGGGCCAGAATACTCGATCCGTCCTGTATTGAAACCCAGTTCCCGAGCCGATTTGATGTATCAGGTACTTGCTGCGGAACTGGCGGGCAAACGCGACCAATTGGATGTGGCGTTGAACCACTACCAGCGGGCGGCTATCGTCAGCAACGACCCGCGCGTGGCAGAACGCGCGGCAGTGCTGGCGTTGATCATGAAAGAAAATGCGGCGGCGCTGGCGCTGGCGCAGCGCTGGCAAGCGCTTGACCCTGCCAATGAACAGGCCCAGCAAACGCTGGCGTTGGCGCTGTTGCGTAATGAGCGCCTGGAAGAAGCCGCGCAATACCTGGAAACCGTGCGCCGCACTGCTCGGAAGAAAGACCAGCAACAAGGCTACGCGACCATCGCCGCGCTGCTCAGTCAGGCGGACGATAAACAGTTGGCCCTGCGCGTCATGGGGCGATTCCGTGACCGTAATCCCCGTTCCGCCTTTGCCCAATACTATTACGCCATGCTGGCGGCCGCTGCTGGCGAACGCGAGCAAGCGCTCGCCAGTCTCAAACAGGCGCTGGCCCGCGATCGGAAGCTGGTTCCCGCCCATCTGTTGCGTACCCGTCTCCTGCTGGAAAATGGCGACCGGGAAGCAGCGCTGGCCGGACTGGCCAAGGCCGTGGCCACTATTCCGCGCGACCGCAACCTGCGTATGAGTTATGCGCGTTTGCTCGTCGACGCAGGGCAACTGGTCAAGGCGCGCCGAGAATTCGCCATTCTGCTCAACCAGAATCCCAAAGATACCGATTCACTCTATGCATTGGGTCTGCTAGCTTCGGAGATACGGCAGTTCGACCTGGCCGAAACCTATTTCCTGGATTTGATCAAGCGAGATACTCGGCTGGCGGACGCCTATTTCGAACTGGGCCGGGTCGAGGAACAGCGCGGCGATTATGCGAAAGCTCGTGAATGGTACGAGCAGGTCAAGGGTGAGGATCGCTATCTCAGCGCACAGATGCGCATGGGCGTGGTGCTGGCTAAATCGGGTGATATCGCCGCTGCCAGTCAGCACTTTGAGGCGTTGCGCCGCGATAATCCGCAAAATGACATGATGCTGTATTTGGCCGAAGCTGAGGCGTTGCGCGAGGCGGGACGTTATCAGGAAGCCTTCGACGGTTTGAATCGAGCGTTGGCGGCCCATCCCGACGACAAGGATCTGCTGTACGCGCGGGCGCTGGCGGCAGAAAAAC
Organism: Candidatus Competibacteraceae bacterium; assembly: GCA_020444985.1. Classification (GTDB taxonomy): domain Bacteria; phylum Pseudomonadota; class Gammaproteobacteria; order Competibacterales; family Competibacteraceae; genus UBA2383. The sequence goes on along the minus strand of JAGRHK010000023.1, from coordinate 6,072 downwards.
TGGACCGGCTGGATGTGTTGGAGCGCGATTTGCACACCATTCTCGCCGTTGATCCCAAGAATGGACAAGCGCTGAATGCGCTCGGTTACACCCTGGCTGATCGCACCGATCGTTATCAGGAAGCCTTGAGTTATATTGAACAGGCGCTGGAGCAGATGCCGAACGACGCCGCTGTGCTGGATAGCATGGGTTGGGTGCGCTATCGACTCGGCAACCGGGACCAGGCGCTGGAATACCTGCGTCAAGCGTATCAGATCAATCCTGATGCCGAGATTGCCGCGCATCTCAGCGAAGTACTGTGGATTAACGGTCAACGCGAAGAAGCTCGGAAAATCTGGCGGGAAGCGCTCGCTCGCGATCCCGATAACATACACCTGCAAAAGTTGCGGGAACGGTTTGGCTGGTAGAGGGTGGATGACCTGATGACCGAAGATGAACAACGCGTAAGCGATTTTATCGCTGTCTGCGCCAAGGAAACAAGCGCCTATATTCTCCGTTACGCAGACGAAGCGGGACTGGAACGCTCATCATTCCTGGTGAGCGTCGCCGCCGTCCTGGCCTCCTCGGCGCTGGCGGCTCAACCCGAGGATCAGCTCGCCGCAGCTTCCCGCCATATCCAGAACGCTCTGGGTCTGATTCACTGCCTGCGGGATGACCCGGCTGACCAGGCCGACCGCCCGGTGGCTGCTACGGAAAACGCGGCTATCCCGGCATCCGGCAGTCCCTTGTAATGCGGATCCTCATTCTGCTCGTTCTGACTCTCCTGTTGCCCGCTTGCGCCACGCTGCCGCCACCGCCTGCGCCGAAGACAGTCAGCGCCTGGACTGCGCGACAAACTCGATTGATGCAACTGGCGAATTGGCAGGTGGATGGGCGCATCGGCGTCATCAGCGAGCAGCAAGGCTGGCACGCCACGTTTCAGTGGACACAGCAGGAATCCGGCTATCGTATCGATCTGATCGGCCCACTGGGCCAGGGGCGGGTCGTTATTGCCAGCGATGGCCAGGAGGTGCGAGTGCAGACTCAGACAGGCCAGACCTGGGCCGCACCGGACCCTGACGACCTGCTGGAACAAACGCTGGGCGTGCGGTTACCGGTCAACGGTCTGCGTTACTGGGTGCGGGGTCTGCCCGCGCCAGGACCGGCGCCCGTACTGCAAACAGATGCTGAGGGTCGGTTGACCCGACTGGAACAAAACGGTTGGGTCATCGAGTATCTGATTTATGCGCCGACCTCCGTCGCGGGCCTGGACCTGCCGGAACGCGTCATTGCTCAGCATGGGGATCTGAACATCAAGCTGGTTATTCAGCAATGGACGCTGTAACCCCGCCCGATGCAGCGGCCTGGCCAGCGCCGGCCAAACTGAACCGAATGTTGCGCATCGTCGGTCGCCGCGCGGACGGTTATCATCTGTTGCAGACGGTCTTTCAGTTCCTCGCATATAGCGACTGGTTGTGGTTCGATGTCCGCGCGGATGGCGTGATTGAACGTCAGGGAGAAGTCGCCGGGGTTTCCCCAGACCAGGACCTGATCGTGCGGGCCGCCCGCTTATTACAACGAGTGGCGAAAACCCCACTGGGCGCAACGATCCGGATTGACAAACGGGTGCCCATGGGCAGTGGGTTAGGCGGCGGCAGTTCCGATGCGGCGACCGTTCTGGTGGCGTTGAATGCCTACTGGCGCACTGGATTGGCTGTGACGGAACTGGCGGAACTTGGCCTGCAACTGGGTGCTGACGTGCCGGTCTTCATCCACGGTCATGCTGCCTGGGCGGAAGGCGTGGGCGAACGGTTAACGCCCATGACGCTGGAGGAACCTTGGTTTGTGGTCTTGATTCCGGCCTGTTCGATCGCTACGAGCGCGATATTCAATGAGCCGGAATTGACAAGAAACTCGTCGCTCCTCACAATAGCGGACTTTGTTGAAGGCGTGGGCGGCAATGGCAATGATTGCGCAGCAGTCGTTTACCGACGTTACCCGCAAGTTGCCGCTGCTGCTGCTTGGTTGGCGCAACACGGCGTCGCGCGCTTGACCGGTACAGGTGCCGGCGTGTTCGCTGCTTTCGCGGATGCCGCCAGCGCCGTGCGCGTACTTGAGCAAATACCGACCGATTGGTCAGGGTTCATCGCCCGGGGTTGTAATCATTCGCCCCTGCATGAGCGCCTGGCGCAGGCGCAGTGCGGATTGATTTGAAATACTTCTGATTTTTGGGCCGTAGCCAAGTGGTAAGGCACTGGACTTTGACTCCAGCATTCCCAGGTTCGAATCCTGGCGGCCCAGCCATCTTTACAGCAGACCGCTAGCGGGGAAACAGTTCGTGTATGAAAGTCGAATGATGGTGTTCGCGGGCAACTCCCATCCGCAATTGGCCCACGCGATTGTCCATCATCTACAAATGCCGCTTGGCCAAGCTGTTGTCAGCCGCTTCAGCGATGGCGAGGTGATGGTCGAACTCATGGAGAATGTGCGAGGCAAGGATGTCTTCATCGTGCAGCCCACCTGCTATCCGACCAACGACAACATCATGGAGCTGCTGGTGATCGCCGATGCGCTGCGGCGTTCTTCGGCGGTGCGCGTTACCGCAGTCATCCCCTATTTCGGCTATTCCCGGCAGGATCGTCGGCCCCGTTCAGCGCGCGTGCCGATTTCCGCCAAGGTCGTCGCGAACATGATCACCAGCGTTGGCGTCGACCGCGTGTTGACCGTGGATTTACATGCCGATCAAATTCAAGGTTTTTTTGATATCCCGGTTGATAATATCTATGCCACGCCGATGGTGCTCAGCGATATTCAGGAACAGAATCTGGGCGATCTGACCGTCGTTTCGCCCGACGTGGGCGGCGTAGTGCGCGCCCGCGCCCTCGCCAAGCGATTGGCGGACTCCGAATTGGCGATCATCGACAAACGCCGGCCGGCGCCCAATCAAGCTCAGGTGATGCATGTGATTGGCGATGTCGAGGGCCAGCACTGCATTATCGTCGATGACATGGTGGACACCGCCGGTACGCTATGCTTGGCGGCCCGTGCATTGAAAGAATGGGGCGCGGCTTCGGTGCGCGGCTATTGTACCCATGCAGTGTTGTCCGGGGCGGCGGCTAAGAATATCGGCAACTCGGCGCTGGACGAGCTGGTGGTGACTGACACCATTCCTCTGCGTCCCGATTCCGCCGAGTGCCCCAATATTCGCCAGATCAGCGTCGCGGGGTTGCTGGCCGAATCCATGCGGCGCATTCATCTCGAAGAGTCGGTGAGTTCACTGTTTTTGTGAGCTTTCAGGTTGTTGATTTTTAAATTTGTAACCGGTTTAATTTTGTAGTCCTGCCTGAGTTAAGGGCGGCATCATCGAAAGCGGCGCGTCTGGTCGCGGGCGCGTCGCATTTTTATGTTCATCGTTTGGAGAAATGAGAATGAGTGTTACTTTTGAACTTCAAGCCGATCCGCGTAGCGATCTGGGGAAAGGTGCGAGCCGCCGCCTGCGCCGCGCCGGTAAGGTGCCGGCCATTTTGTATGGCGGAAGCCAGGAACCTGTCCCGCTGTCGCTGGATCAAATGGATCTGATCAACCAGATGAAAAACGAGGCGATTTATTCGCACGTTCTGACCCTCAAAATTGGCGACCGCACCGAGAGCGCGGTGTTGCGCGATATCCAACGCCACCCGTTCAAGCCGACACTCGTTCATTTGGATTTTCTGCGCGTCAGCGCTGATCGTAAATTGCGTGCGCATATACCGCTGCATTTCCTCAATGAAGAGACTTGCAAGGGCGTCAAACAGCAGGGCGGCGTCATTAGCCGCACTCTGATCGAGGTTGAGATTTCTTGTTTACCCAAAGACTTGCCAGAGTTTATTGCGATTGATCTGGCGGATTTGAGCGTGGGCGAGAATATTCACCTGTCGCAAATTGCCTTGCCGCCGGGTGTAGAGTTGGTAGCGCATACCGCCGCCGATTCCGAACACGACGCTATTGTCGTCAGCGTACACCATGGTCACGGCGAAGAGCCGGCTAGTGAAGAAGAGGTTGTTGAGTCCTGAGCAGCGAATCGCCTCTGTCCTAATCCCTCTCCCGCGAGCGGGCGAGGGGAGTAAATGCTGATCCGTAGTTTATCCTTGGAACAGGACACGCCGACGATGGCGGAACAAGCGCCGGTATTGCGGCTGGTGGTTGGCTTAGGCAATCCGGGGCCGGAATATGCCCAGACCCGCCATAACGCCGGATTCTGGCTGGTGGATGAACTGGGTCGGCAACAGAACGGTTATTTTCGTCCAGAGGCCCGCTATCATGGCGAGACCTGCCGGATTACATTGGCGGGTCATGAGTTGTGGCTGCTCAAGCCAATGACCTATATGAACCGCAGCGGTCAGGCTGTTGCTGCGCTGGCCCGTTTTCACAAGATTCCACTGCCGGCGATTCTGGTCGTTCACGACGATCTGGATCTACCGCCAGGTGCGGTGCGGCTGAAACGCAGCGGCGGGCATGGCGGGCATAATGGGCTGCGCGACCTGATTACTCACTTGGGCGGCAACGATTTTGCCCGGTTGCGCTTGGGCATCGGTCATCCAGGCGACAGTCGGGAAGTGTCGGATTATGTGCTGCGCCGCGCCCCGCGCACGGAACAGGAGCGGGTCGAACAGGCGATTGCGGATGCCCTGCGCGAGCTGCCCCGCATTCTGGCCGGTCAGTGGGAACGCGCCACACAAGCCCAGCACAGAAGAAAAATTGATTGATGCTCCTCTTAACACTTAAAGTTTGTAATTTAAAACGTCATGGGTATTCAATGCGGTATTGTCGGCTTGCCGAACGTCGGCAAATCTACCCTGTTCAACGCGCTCACCCGGGCCGGCATCCAGGCGGAAAATTACCCATTCTGCACCATTGATCCCAATGTCGGGGTAGTGCCGGTGCCCGATCCCCGGTTGGCGGCGCTGGCGACCATTGTCAAGTCGCAGAAAATTATCCCCGCCATGGTCGAATTCGTGGACATCGCCGGACTGGTCTCTGGCGCATCAAGAGGCGAAGGCTTGGGTAATCAGTTCCTGGCTCATATTCGCGAAACCGATGCGATTGCGCAGGTCGTGCGCTGTTTTGAAAATGATGATGTGATTCACGTCTCCGGGCGCATCAATCCGGGGGAAGATATTGAAACGATCAATACGGAACTGGCGCTAGCGGATCTGGCGACGGTGGATAAGGCGCTGCAGCGGGCTGAAAAAGCCGCTAAGGCGGGCGGACGAGAGGCCCTGGAGCGCAAGGCGCTACTGGAGCGGGTGCAAGCGCATCTGGATGGCGGCGCGCCCGTGCGCACCTTTCCGCTGGAAGCGACCGAACGTGAGTGGTTGCGGGAATTGTTTCTGCTGACTGGGAAGCCAGTGCTGTATGTCGCCAACGTAGCTGAGGATGGTTTCGAGAATAATCCGTTTTTGACTCAGGTGCGGGAGATCGCAGCGCGGGAAGGGGCCGAAGTTGTGCCGGTGTGTGCGGCGATCGAGGCGGAACTGGCGGAACTGGATGATGCGGATAAGGCGGAGTTCCTGGCGGACTATGGACTATCCGAGCCGGGGCTGGATCGCGTGATTCACGCGGCTTACAAGCTGCTGGGATTGCAAACCTATTTCACGGCAGGCCCCAAAGAAGTGCGAGCCTGGACAGTGCGGGTCGGCGCGACGGCGCCCCAGGCGGCGGCGGTGATTCATACCGATTTCGAGCGCGGCTTCATTCGCGCCGAGGTCATTGCCTACGCCGATTACATTGCCTGCAACGGCGAAGCCGGGGCCAGAGAAGTGGGCAAATGGCGGCTGGAAGGCAAGGATTATATCGTGCAGGAGGGCGATGTCATGCATTTCCGGTTTAATGTTTAAGTTCTCCCATCAATGCATGAGATAAAATATAAAAACTTAACGCCAATTCAATATCGAAAGCAACTTGGTCAATTTTTTACGCCCTGCAATATTGCTGATTTAATGATTTCATGGGTTATTAAGGATAATCCCAAATCAATACTCGATCCGGCTTTCGGTCTTGGCGCGTTCTTCGATGCGTTTTTAAGAATCGGCCACTCCGCAATCCCTGGAGCTG
>JAGRHK010000239.1 GCA_020444985.1 Candidatus Competibacteraceae bacterium | reverse complement strand
CTTCGTTCTGGAGATCATGATCCAGCTCCACGATCAGTTTCTCCACTGTTGTAAAGTGCGCTCCGCCCATGCCGAAGGCATCGACCGCCGCCCGACTATGCTCGCCCAGCCCATACAGGCGTTTGAACCCGGCCGCGCGCGCATCCTGTCCGGATTGTGCGTGCAACGCCTCCGTCGTTGGACCTAATTCCCGCATATCGCCCAGCACCAGCCATTTGTTGCCGGGTTCAACGCTAATCGCTTGCAACGCCGCCGCCAGCGAGGCGGGATTGGCATTGTAGGCGTCATGGATCAGCGCGCCGCCATGCTGGCCGCGCAAGCGCTGCATCCGGCCACTGACCCCCTGCAATCCTTCCAAACCCTGACGCACCTCATCCAGAGTCGCGCCTACCGCCAGCGCCGCCGCCGCTGCTGCCAGGGCATTACGGATGTTATGCACGCCGGGTATTGGCAGGTGAATCTCGATCTCGCCAGCTGGCGCGGTCAGTTGAAAGCGCGCCGCCGCTGCATCCAGAATTCGCCCACGCACCACGGCTGTTTGATCCAGTCCAAAATCGATGACCCGCCGTCCTGGATTCAAAGTCAGCCAGTAATCCGCATAGGGATCGTCACGATTGATGATCGCCACGCCGTCCGCGCTCAGTCCCTGAAAAATCTCGCCCTTGCCGCGCGCCACACCGGCGATATCGCCAAACCCCTCCAAATGGCAGGGACCGGCATTATTAATCATCGCCACATCGGGCCGAGCTAATCCGGTCAGGTAGGCAATTTCGTGGTGATGGTTGGCGCCCATTTCAATGACTGCGTAAGCGTACGCTCCCCGCAAACGCAACAGGGTCAGCGGAACGCCAATGTCGTTATTCAGATTGCCCTCGGTCGCCAGGGTCGGCCCACGCACCCGCAAGATGGCGGCGATCATTTCCTTGAGCGTGGTTTTACCATTGCTGCCGGTTAGCGCAATCACCGGTTGCTTGAAGCGGGAGCGCCACGCCGCCGCCAGTTGACCCAGCGCCAACCGGGTGTCGGTAACCTGTATCTGGGGCAATGAACCCGCCACCGGACGGCTGACCAACGCCGCACAAGCGCCCCGTTCACAGGCGGCCGGGATGAAATCATGGCCATCGAAGTTCGGTCCGGTCAGCGCGACAAACAATGCGCCGGGCGGTAATTGGCGGGTGTCCGTGCTCACTTCGGTAAACGCCAGATCATCGCTGGTGAACTGCCCATCCAGCAGTTCTGCTGCTTCCCGCAAGCCCAGTGGTGAAAAAATGTCAGTCACTTACGCGACCTCGCGCTCGGTGGAAAACAGAAAAGCCCGCGCCACGGCCTGATCACTGAACGGTAAGCGCTCGACGCCAATGATTTGATAGTCTTCATGGCCTTTGCCGGCAATCAACACGATCGCGCCGGCTCCTGCTTCGGCCAGCGCCTGGTGAATTGCAGCGCGTCGATCACGGATGACCCGCGCCGCAGAGGGGCGCCGCATCCCGGCCAGGATGTCCGCCACAATACGCGCCGGGTCTTCCGTGCGTGGGTTATCGTCCGTCACGATCACCCGATCCGCCCACTGTTCAGCCGCCGCGCCCATTAACGGCCGCTTGCCGGGATCACGATCGCCGCCGCAGCCAAACACGCACCACAACCGGTGACGACCGCCATGCTCACGCAGAGCGCGCAAGGCTTGTTCCAGGGCATGGGGGGTGTGTGCGTAGTCGACCACGACCAGTGGTTGGCCGACCTGACCACCCAGCGGCTCCATTCGCCCTAGCACGGTTTTTGTCCGCTCCAGTCGCTGCAACGCTTCAGCGAACGGTATGCCGAGCGCCAGCAAGCTGGCCAGCGTCGCCAGCAGGTTGCTGGCGTTGAATCGGCCCAGCAGTGCTGCTTGCAATGCGCCGTCGCCCCAGGATGAGTGGATGGTCAGGCGCAAGCCCTTCATCGTCAGTTCCAGATGTTCGCCCCAAACGAAGCGCTCAACCGAAGCCGGACGCGCGCCCAAGCCATAAATAATCACTCCGCGACGCGCCCGCGCTTCTGTCGCCAATTGCCGACCCAAGGCATCATCGCCATTCACGACCGCCCATTCCGGTCGATGCTCAACGAACAATCGGCGCTTGGCTGCGGCATAGGCTTCCAACGTTCCGTGATAGTCCAAATGATCGCGACTCAACTGGGTCAGCGCCGCTACAGCGAAATCAACGCCGTTCACTCGACCCTGATCCAGAGCATGGGAAGAGACTTCCATGACCGCATGGCGCCGACCGGTTGCAACCAGCTCCGCCAGCCAGCGCTGCACCATCAGCACTTCTGGCGTGGTATGCGCCAAAGGTTGCGTCTGACCGTAAACGCCGCCGCCCACCGTACCCAAAATACCGCAGGGTCCCGTTTCGGCAGCGCTCAAAGCTTGTGCGAGGAAATGTGCGCAGGAGGTTTTGCCATCGGTGCCGGTAATGCCGACCACGGGGATATGCCGGGAGGGTTCGCCGTAAAATCGGCTGGCTATCCTGCCCAATTTTCGCCGCAGTTCAGGCACAGCCAGCAGCAGTAACGAATCGTCTGCTGGCAATACTCCTTCCCAGGGCGGCTCCCAAAGCACGGCCAGCACCCCAGCAGATCGCGCCATCTCCAGAAACTCCAGGCCATGGCGCTGACCGCCGCGCACTGCGAAAAATACCTCTCCCGGATGGACTTGCCGACTATCGGTCGCTAAACCAGCGGCGCGCTGGCCCGCCCATGATGCCGGCGTCTCGGCAAACCCGGCCAGCAATTCGCCCAATGTCAGCGAAATCGGGCTATTCATCGAGCTGTCCTCGTTACCGGTTGGTCCGCCCCAGCGATTTTCATGGTCGGCATATCATCCGGCGTAATGTTCAAAATGCGCAGCACTCCCCCCATGGTTCGACTGAACACCGGCGCCGCCACCGTGCCGCCGTAGTACGTGCCGCCTTTAGGTTCATCCACGATGATGACCATGACCAAACGGGGATCGCTAGCGGGAACCATCCCGGCAAACAGCGAAAAATAGCGGTGTCTGGCATAGCGGCCATTGGCGATCTTATGCACCGTACCGGTCTTGCCCGCCACCCGATAGCCGGGGACATCCGCCTTGGAGCCGGTGCCGTGAGTCGTTACCGCCTGCTCCAGCATGACGCGCACTTGTCGCGTGGCCTTGGCTGACAGCACCCGCCGTTCATCGGCGGGATCAAGCGGCGCTTCGCGCTTAAGAATGGTCAGCGGTCGACGGACGCCATCTGCCGCCAATACGGTATAAGCCTGAGCCAATTGCAGCATATTGACCGACAGGCCATATCCGAAGGAGTGATTAGCATGGCCGATTTCACCGCCCCACTTGCTGGGATGGCGCAATATGCCAGGTTGTTCGCCGATCAGCCCCAGTCCGGTCAGTGCGCCAAAACCCACGTCCTTGAACACCTTCCATAACTTTTCCGCTGGTAGCGACAGGGCAATCTTGGTCGTGCCGATATTGCTGGATTTGCTGAGGATATGGGTCACATCAAGGGTTTTGTAATTATGGGTATCGCGCACCCTAAAGCGGCCCAGCCGCAATGGTCCCCGCGTGTCAACCCGGCTGGTCGGCGTCCATTTGCCACTCTCCAGGGCCATCGCGATGGTAAAGGGCTTCATGGTTGATCCCGGTTCATAAGCGTCCGTAACCGCCCGGTTGCGCAATAAGTTACTCTTGAGATCGGCCCGATTATTGGGATTGCCGGCGGGTTGATCGACCATCGCCAGAATTTCTCCGGTCTTCACGTCCACGATCACGGCGGAACCGGCGTTGGCCTTATGCTTCACAACGGTTTCCTTGAGGGCGCGATATGCTTGGTATTGCAAACGCCGGTCGATACTCAGCGTCAGTTTCTGACCGGGTTGTGGCGACCGGATGTTTTCAACATCCTGAACAATCCGGCCCAGCCGGTCCTTGATGACCCGTTTTTGACCGGGGATGCCGCGCAACTGGGCATCAAAGGTTTTTTCCAGGCCCTCCTGTCCAACGTCGTCGATGTCGGTAAATCCCAGCAAATGAGAAGTAATC
>JAGRHK010000238.1 GCA_020444985.1 Candidatus Competibacteraceae bacterium | reverse complement strand
GCAACTGCTGGACAAGCGCAGTCTGGAGATCGCCCATACCTTGCGTCCTGCGCCCGGCCAAACTGTCGCGCATACCGAGTTCACTCGCGACGGCAAATATGCTCTGGTGTCCATTTGGGAAAACGATGGGGCGCTGGTGGTCTATGACGCAACGACCTTGAAGGAGGTCAAACGCCTACCCATGCGCAAACCGGTCGGCAAGTACAACGTCTATAACAAAATCACCCGTTCTGAAGGAACGAGTCATTAAGGATCAACTGGTTGCAAATTACGCCAAGGCCAATTGCAAGGGTTCGCGGGCTACCGCCATCTGATGGCGATCCTGGTATTGACGGGCCGTTTCACAGTGGTCTGCATGTACTTCTGCGAGGAGATAGCGTTAGCAATATAATGCCGCCACAAACTCAGCCAGAATGCATGAATTTCGCACTGTGGCGATTGCCGTTTTCCCAACGAAAGACAAATCCGGGCAACGCGCCGTGACTAAAAATTCTGCGCAACCGCGCTTTTCTGCCACTGATATCGGTTGAATCGGGTCGCCGTAAACGCTCCAATGCTCAAAAAACCGCCTATGCCACACGCAAATATCGCCTTATTCAATCTGGGATTCCGGCCGTTTTTCCTCGGCGCGGGAGTTTTTGCTATTCTCGCTATGGCGCTATGGATGGGTGTTTATCTCTTTCAACTCCCGTTACCCATCACCCGAATTTCCTATTTTCAGTGGCATGCGCATGAGATGATCTACGGTTTCAGCTTGGCGGTCATCGCCGGATTTTTGCTGACTGCCGTTAAAAACTGGACGGGTATACAAACTTTGCATGGATTTGGTCTCCTGACGCTTTTTGCGCTGTGGGCGTTGCCAAGAATTCTATTTCTGTTCGGGACACGCTTTATTCTCGTCGCCGCCATGCTTGATCTGGTTTTTGTGATGGCGCTCACGGGTGCCGTGATGACTCCGGTGATCAAGGCCAGGCAATGGCGACAGACCGGCATCATGGCGAAATTGGCGCTGTTTATCGTGACCAGCGGTTTTTTCTATCTGGGCATTACCGGCGCTTTGCCACAGGGCGTTTACTGGAGTCTTTATGGTGGTTTATATTTGATTATTGGCCTGATTCTCGCTATGGGTCGGCGCGTTATTCCGTTTTTCATCGAGGTCGGCGTGGGTTATCCCGTCAAGCCGTTCAACGCAAAGTGGATCGACGGATCAAGCCTGGCGCTGTACCTGGCTTTTTTTGTCGTCGAAGTCTTCATGCAGGTACGATGGCTCTCCGCGTTGCTTGCTGCCGGTTTGTTCATCATTAGTTCAATTCGATTAATCGGCTGGCACACGCCAGGCATTTGGAAAAAGCCGCTGCTATGGAGCCTGTTCATAGCCCTGTTGTTTATCGATCTGGGCTTTTTACTGGTAGCTTTGAGCCGTTTCCTGCATCTGTCGCCCCTGCCGGTTATCCATGCGTTCAGCTATGGTGGGATTGGCCTGATGACCCTGAGCATGATGGCGCGCGTTTCACTGGGCCATACCGGTAGAAACGTGCAGGAACCTCCGCGTGCGATGACCCTGGCCTTTGCGGCGCTGATAATCGGCGCCCTCGTCAGAGTGTTCTTACCCTTGATCGCCCCGACGTATTATCTGAGCTGGATTGCCCTCTCCCAGATCCTCTGGATCATGGCCTTTGCCATTTTCACGATCCTCTACGCGCCTATCCTGATCAAGCCAAGAGTCGATGGGCAATTTGGCTAATTTCAAAAAGAGATCACTGATGACCTATCCTGCTGCATCTACGCCCACATCTCTGGAACTGGTGTGTCCGGCAGGTAACCTGCCTTCGCTCAAGGCTGCTATCGATCACGGCGCCGACGCGGTTTATATCGGTTTTCGCGATGATACGAATGCCCGGCATTTTCCCGGCCTGAACTTTGACGCCAAAACGGCCGCGCAAGGCGTTGAATACGCGCATCGTCGCAATCGGCGCGTGTTCGTCGCTCTGAACACATTCCCACAACCTTCGGGTTGGGAACGCTGGCGGACCGCGGTCGACCGGGCAGCGGAGCTGGGCGTTGACGCCATCATCGCCGCTGACATCAGCGTACTTGACTACGCCTGCCGTCAGCATCCGCAACTGCCCTTGCATCTATCAGTACAGGGGTCGGCCACCAACTACGAGGCCATTCGTTTCTATCACGAACATTTTGGCATTCGCCGGGTCGTGCTGCCGCGCGTCCTGGCCCTGCCCCAGGTGCGCCATGTCCTGGAGCACAGCCCGGTGGCGCTGGAGGTCTTTGGCTTTGGCGGGTTATGCATCATGGTCGAGGGTCGCTGTCTGCTGTCTTCCTACGTCACTGGCGAGTCGCCGAACATGTGCGGGGTCTGTTCGCCGGCCAAGGCGGTGCGCTGGCAGGAAACGCCGCAGGGCCTGGAAACCCGCCTGAATGGCCTGTTGATCGACCGCCATGCGCCGGGCGAACCGGCGGGTTATCCCACCCTGTGCAAAGGGCGTTTCACGGTCGGTGAGCAGGCGTATTACGCTATTGAAGAACCGACCAGTCTCAACACCCTGGAATTGTTGCCGGAACTGTGCGCGATGGGCATTGCCGCGATCAAAATCGAGGGTCGCCAGCGTAGTCCGGCATATGTCAGCCAGGTGACTCAAGTATGGCGCACGGCGATTGATGCCTGTCGCCGACACCCCACCGGCTATGCGCCCAAACCGGAGTGGCAACAGGCGTTGGGCAAGGTGTCGGAAGGCCAGCAAACAACGCTCGGCGCTTATCACCGTCATTGGCAGTGAGCAATGCAACATGAATAACGTAACGCCGCGCCTTCCCAAACTGGCGCTGGGGCCGGTGCTGTATTACTGGCCGCGCGAAACTCTGCTGGCCTTTTACGAGCAGATGAGCGCCTCGCCGGTGGACATCATTTGTTTGGGCGAAACGGTTTGCGCCAAACGCCGATCGCTGAATATCGACGATTGGCTGGATCTGGCTGAGCGCTTGACGGCGGCGGGCAAGGAAGTGGTGCTTTCCACGATGGCCCTGCTGGGAGCCGAGTCGGAACTCAAAGCGCTACGCCGCTGGTGCGCCAACGGTCGTTTCATGGTCGAGGCCAACGACATGAGCGCCGTGCATCTGCTATCCGGTCAAGCGCCTTTCGCGCTGGGGACCGGCATCAACATCTACAATGATCACACGCTGCGCTTTCTGGCGGATCTCGGGGCCAGGCGCTGGATCCTGCCGGTGGAGTTGTCGCGGGTCGCGCTGGCGGAAATTCAGGCGCAACGTCCGGCGGGCATGGAAACCGAAGTGTTTGTTTATGGTCGGCTGCCGCTGGCTTATTCCGCGCGCTGCTTCACTGCCCGCTATCACAACCTGCCCAAGGACGATTGCCAGTATCGCTGTCTCAACGACCCTGAAGGGCTGACGGTGAGTAGCCGCGAAGGTCAGGCGTTTCTGACGCTCAACGGCATTCAAACCCAGTCGGCGCAAACTTGTAATCTGTTGGCGGAGCTGGCGGAATTACGGGCGTTAGGCGTGGATGTCCTGCGCATCAGCCCGCAGGCTGAGGGAACGGAGCGCGTGATCGCCACGTTTGCCGCCGCGCTGCGCGGTGAATGTGCGCCGGGCGAGGCCGCTGCAACGCTCAACGCTGATCTGCCTTATGGTGCGTGTAATGGCTATTGGCAGGGACAGGCAGGATTGCAACAGATCGCAGGGTGCTGATCAACCATTCAGGAGCCGCTCAATCGCGCGTAAGCACCCATCAAACCGGTTGCGGTGTGCAACAAGGGTGGCAACAGACCCCCCAGCGCCTCCAAGTCCGCGCCATCCAGCCAGTTCTTCAATTCCAGTCCCAATGCGGTATCGCCAGCCATCACCACGCGCCGGTGGAAAAACAGCGTATCAGAATCTTCGCGGCGCGTAGCCAGCGCCAGGAAATCGTAAAGGGCGCCGCTGATCGTCAAATCCGGCGCAGATGCGGTTGACCCGGCGGTGAATCCAGCTGCGTCGATTAAGGAAAGTCGGTAGTTGATCCTGGCGTCGCGGACTTCAATGAGCA
>JAGRHK010000237.1 GCA_020444985.1 Candidatus Competibacteraceae bacterium | reverse complement strand
CTATGACGTAACGCCGCATTGCTTAAATCTTCACGGATACCGCGTTGCCGAACCGTCTTTTGGGCCTTCTCAATCACCGCATCCGTCAGCTTCGTCATCCGGGGTTTCTTTTCTTCCTTTTTTTCTTTCAGAGAGCGCGCGGGTGCTGTGGCGGAAACAGCCACTGTGGCGACCGCCTCGCGTGGGCGGACGCGCGCATGGTTGCGCTCTCTTGGCATGGTTATATCTTCACATGGTTTATGATGACTTTCGGTCACAATCTCAGCGGGTTGATGGTGACTTTCGGTCACGATCTTGACGGGTTGATGGTGACTTTCGGTCACGATCTCAGTGGGCAGAATAGCCCGGTAATTCCAACGTCGATTCGCTCTTGTCTTTCCGAAATGCCATCGCGTTAACCATCCCGCCTCAACGGCAAGATGCAGATGATGAATCACTGGACGGTTGGCCATCCCGGTTACCCGCATGATGTTTTCGATAGATGGAAAGCAATGACCGCCTTGCTCATCCATGAAATGAACACTGAGGGTGAGTAGAACGAGCCGTGTGGTAGAGGGTAGATCACTCTCCCCTATCGCCCGTTGCCAGCCGGATTTAAAGCTCGGAGGCTGTGCCGTGTTCATGGCCGCTCCTCCATCGCTGAGGAGCAGGTGTGTGCGCCTTGTTCCAACAACGTTCGCTGCGAAGCGATTTGCACCCGTTGGAAGGCAGGGCAAAGAGAAGGTGAATGGAACGCACTGGTCGCGTCCAAAAGAGGCCGATCAGCCGGCCGGGGGGTCTGCGCTTTCATGGTTTTCCCTTTTCAAAGGCAATACTTCACCTGTGAGGGGCTTGAAAGCTGCGCCGTGACCGCTATAATCAGAGGCAGTTTTGGTTTCCTCTGATTGTCGTCTTTCGTGGAAAGATTGGCGGCGATTTTTTCAAGATCTCGGCTTTCAAGATCTCACATTGAACCCTCGGGCTTCATCGCTCGGGGGTTTAATCTTTCTGGGGGGGTCGTTAGTTCATCAGGACGTTTAACCTCGATATGGAATTTCTCATCATTATAGCTGGTTTTCGGCAATGGATGCGCCATCTTGTCAGGCGACCGATGATGGCGCCATTTCTGGGGGAATGGTTGCCTTCAATGTCCCGCTCCACCAGTATCTCTTCCAAGCTCCGATCGCTGATCGGGTAGGCCAGATGCCTGCCCTAGCCCTGTAGGGTGTTAAGTGGCGCGTTACTGCTGGCCTACCTGATGATAACTGTTATCATTATGAGAACTGTTATCGTTTTCTTAAAAAGAAAAGGCTTTACTGATGAATACACCAGCAGAACGCCAAAAAGTACGTTTAGCGATGTTAATGATTGAGCGTAAATATAAGCCTTGGATTCAAAATCACTCAAACTATCGATTCTTATATACAATGAATGATCAAGAATTTGATTCTTGTATAGTTTTTCTTGATCCTGCGCCGTTTAGTCAAAGATTATTTTTGGAAACGGGTGCATCACACATTACCGGTTGCGTTGTTGCGGGTTTCGTATCTCGCCGATTAACGCCTCATAAAATGTATATCAATCGCACACAAGCATCCTCCTCAACGGTGATTCATGAATTGCTGCATTTCTTAACCCATGACAATTTTCACCAAAGCGTTTCCGGAATCATGAACGAAGGCGTCACGGAATATTTCACGCGAAAAACGCTTTCTCGTGCGGTCACCGAAGACGATGATGATTTCAAAACAGGTCGTGCTGCGTATGAACAAGAGCTGCAAAGGATTCGAGGAATGCGGTGCGTTATTAAAACCGTTTATAACCCGATGACAGCGCCGGACAGGAATGTGACGATTGGCGGGGCGCGATCGGCGGATCCAAAATATGCGGCGCGCACACAAGATTTCATGAAGCGCGCCTATTTTCGTGGTGAGCAGGCGATGATCGACTTACTTAATGAGACGTTTTAGGGACCGCCTCAACAACTCCATAGCGTGATTGCCTTGTCGGAAAGACAATAACTCTCGGAATGAACCTTTTGAGCAGAGCCTGGGAAGAGGAAGTGAGAACACGATGTTTCTTCACCTTGCCAACCCATGAGGTTTATCGCCATGAAAGAAAATACTTCTCGTATCACTCGATTCGATGCCAAAGCCGCCGCTCTGTCTGCGGCCTTGATGTTGCTGGGCGGCGCTGCTGCCCCGGTCGCCAAGGCGACTAGTGGGCTGCTGCAAAAGTTTTGATAGGTTGTGGGGATGCTCTATAGTGAGGCCAACAGGAGGAATCCCCATGGCCCACCAATACTTGGTTGATCTCACTGACGAAGAGCAGTGATACCTCCATGACGTGATCCGCAAAGGCAAAACCACCGCGCGTCGGGTCGCTCGTGCCCATGTCTTGCTGCAAGCGACCGCTGAGGCAACTGACACGGAGATTGCGGCGACCCTCCACTTGGGGATTGCCAGTGTCCATTGGATCCGCCAGCGCTTTGTCGACGAAGGCTTACTGGCGGCGTTAAGCGAGCGGCCACGCATGGGATCACCACCGGTCTTGACCGGCAAACAAGCGGCGTTTCTGGTCGCCTTGGCCTGCAGTACGCCACCGGCAGGTCGCCATCGCTGGACGTTGAAACTCTTAGCGGATCGCTTTGTGGAGTTGCGCCAGATTGACATGATTTCTCCGGATACCGTTGGTCGAGTGCTAAAAAAAACGATCTCAAACCGTGGCAACGTCAGGAATGGTGCATTCCCAGTGTGAATTCCGACTATGTCTGGCATATGGAGGATATCCTCGACCGGTATGCAGAGCCGGAAGACCCGCGCTATCCCCAAGTATGTTTTGATGAAAGTCCGGTGCAACTGACCCGCGAAACCCGTCAGCCGATTCCGGCCCAACCGGGCCAACTCGCACGTTATGACACTGAATACAAACGGGAAGGCACCGCCAATCTGTTTTTGTTTGTCCAACCCCGGCGGGGGTGGCGTCATGTAAACGTCACGCCACAACGGACTAAAGCCGATTTCGCCCAGCAAATGTGTCTGCTGGTGGATGACGACTTCCCGAGGGCCGAGCGAATTCGCTTGGTCCTGGATAACCCGAATACCCATACCCCGGCCGCCTTGTACAGCGTCTTGCCCCCAGCCGAGGCGCGGCGAATTCTTCGTAAGCTGGAGTTTCATTACACACCCAAGCACGGCAGTTGGCTCAACATGGCCGAGATTGAGCTGAATCTACTCAACAGTCACTGTCTCGACCGCCGCATTGCCTCCAAGGAACTTCTTGAATCTGAGGTCGCGGCTTGGAACGTCGACCGCAACCAGCAGGCTGCGACCATCAACTGGCAGTTCACTACCCCTCAGGCCCGTATCAAACTGCACCGTCTTTATCCATCATTTCAGCCTTGACAAGACACTAGTACAGCTTGGCGGAAGTTCGTATAAGGGTACGAGTTCGTTGCGCGGTCTCAGCTGGGGAATGAATTCCCCGCTGGGGCCACGCGTCCGCGCAGGCGGACGCCTCGCTTGTAATAGCAGTCCCGCAGTGGTTACCCTAGATGTATTTGCGCCAGCCTGTACTAGTACTCTGTCAACCATGATATGATAGATAACGAGAGGATTCAAGCCGTGTAGATGACAGACGACAGATGTCAGACCACAGCGATTTTACAGGGCCTTGCCGTAGTCTGACGTCTGATGTCTGATGTCTGACGTCTGATATCTCTCTAAAGAGAATCGCCCATCCATCATTTGACCCTTGACAGAGTACTAGTACATGTGGGCGTAAGTAAAGCTAGGGCTCCCGCAATGCCGTACGTTCCCCCTCTCCTGATGTTCGGGAGAGGGGGTGCCGCGCAGCGGCGGGGGAGAGGGCCACACCAACTATTGCCGTATTTAAGCCCGTCTGTACTAGTACACCACCTGCCTTTCACCTTGTCCCCGTCAACAGGCTTTTCATCGAAACCCTTCCCACACATCGGAACGCCCCATGACCACCTCCCACGACATCATCATCATCGGCGGCGGCGTGATGGGCAGCGCCATCGCCACCTATCTGCTCCGCGACGACCCGTCGCTCGACC
>JAGRHK010000236.1 GCA_020444985.1 Candidatus Competibacteraceae bacterium | reverse complement strand
CCGGCGGTTAGCACCACGGCTCCAGCGGCGAAGCGGATGCCGGTCTGCGTGATGACGCTTGTGACCCGGTCGCCTTCAACGATTAAATCAGCAGCGGCTTGCTGGAAGACGCGCAAGTTCGGTTGATTCTCGATGAGCGTCCGCACGGCGGACCGGTAGAGGGCCCGGTCCGCCTGACAACGGGTCGCGCGCACTGCCGGCCCTTTGCGGCTGTTCAGGATGCGAAACTGGATGCCGGCCCGGTCAGCGGCTCGCGCCATGACGCCGCCGAGCGCGTCAATCTCCTTGACCAGATGACCTTTGCCAATGCCGCCGATCGCCGGGTTGCAACTCATCGCGCCTACGGTTTCGATGGTGTGCGTCAATAGCAGTGTATTCAGACCCATGCGCGCCGCAGCCATACAGGCTTCCGTGCCCGCATGGCCACCGCCAATCACAATGACGTCAAACGATTCAGAATAGTGCATGATAAGAAACTGGAATCAGAAATTGAGGTTTGATACCCAAAAGAAATAAACATATAGATATTTATTTCTTTTGGGTTTATAAAGATCCTGCTAGATTCTACAGCTAAACAGTCAGGTATTCAGGCCCCTCATTTTTCCAATTTGCCATAATGACAAGGAACTTGACGATGAATTCGGCGCAGGCGCAACCTCTTTCTCCACCCGCCGTCGATCAGCCATGGTTTGATCTGGAAACGATGAATCGTGGATTGGAAGCGATGCCGGCCGAGGAGCGGGTGGCTTGGGCGCTGGAAAACTTCCCCAACCGCATTGTGATGACTTCCAGTTTCGGCGCGCAATCAGCGGTCTGCTTACACTTGGTCACGCAACAACAACCGGATATTCCAGTTTTGCTGGTCGATACCGGCTATCTGTTTCCCGAAACTTACCGGTTTATTGACGAACTGACCAGACGTCTGTCTCTGAACCTCCAGGTCTATCGTCCTCAGCACAGCGCGGCCTGGCAGGAAGCGCGTTATGGCAAGCTTTGGGAACAGGGGCTGGAGGGAATCGATCGCTACAACCAGTTCAACAAGGTCGAACCCATGCAACGGGCGCTGCGCGATCTGGGTGCGCAAGCGTGGATTTCCGGTCTGCGGCGACAACAAGCGAAAAGCCGTCAGCATCTCGATGTATTGCTATGGCGCAATGGCCGCTGCAAGATTCACCCAATCATCAGTTGGACTGACCGCGACATTTACCGCTATCTGAGCAAGCATGGCTTGCCCTATCACCCACTATGGGAACAGGGCTACGTTTCCATCGGCGATGTGCATACCACCCGTCGACTGGTGGATGGCATGAGTCCCGAAGAAACCCGCTTCTTTGGCCTCAAGCGCGAATGCGGTCTGCATGAGCATGTTTGAAGCTCAACCATGCCCTTAATGCCCTGCAACGTACTCCAGAATCTTCTGAAAGTCCGTAGCCATCTTCTCTGGTTGGTCCTGGGTGAACACGGCGCGCAGTCGAACCTGGGGATCAATCAGCAGCACCGTCGATGAGTGGTCGACGGTATAGTTCTTCTCTGGCGCATCAGGGATTTTATAATAAACGCCGAACTGTTTGGCCAAGCCGGCGAGCTGCTCGGGTGTTCCGGTCGCACCCTGAAGCTTCGTGTTGAAGTAGGGTACGTACTGTCTCAGCCGTTCTGGCGTATCCCGGGCCGGGTCGACGGAAATGAACAGGTAAGCGTTATTCTGATCCAGCTTCTCCCGCGCCAGAATTTTCTGCATCTTGTTCAGCTTCAGCAGCGTCAAAGGGCAGACATCGGGGCAAAAGGTGTAGCCAAAGTAGAGAAAAGTCCACTTGCCGCGCCAGCGTTCCTGGGTAAACGGCTGCCCCGTCTGATCGATCAGCGTGAATTTCTTGACCGGCCGGGGCGGCTCCAGAAAGATGCCGTTAATAGCCGGTGGATCGACGCGGTCAGGAGTGAGTCCGAAGTTCAACCATAACCCCAGCCCAAAAGCTAGTATTGCAACAGCTAGCACCAGCAACGTTCTGGCGCGTGGCGTGATCCCTGGGGCAGACGGACCCGATCGGCCCGTAGCGGAATCAGGTTTCATGGCGTGTGTTATTGCTAATTGTGATGATGGTGAGCATGGCTGCCGCCCTGCGGCATTTCGGCGGCGTCGGCTTCTTTGCCGCGCACCGTAACCTCAATAGGAATTTCACCCGCCTTTTCAAAATGTAGCGTCAGCGGAAAAGTCTGGCCCGCAATCAAGGGGTGCTTGAGACCAATGAGCATGATGTGCAGTCCGCCCGGTTGCAGAAGCGTCGGTTGATCTGTCGCAACCTCAATCGTTTCCACTTTACGCATTTTCGCCACATTATTTTCCATAAGATGGGTATGCAGCTCGATGGTGTCGGCGACTTCGCTAGCGCCTCCCAGCAAACGATCGGCCTCAGACCCGACGTTGGTTACGGTCATGTAGACTACGCCATTGGTCATGGTAGGAGGACTTTCCCGCGCCCAGGGTTCAGTGATCTGCAGGGTCCCGGATTCAGCGGCATAAACAGACATCCCAACAATGAGGAAAAAATTTATTAAAAATCCAGTTATTATTTTCATTGAAATAGCACTCAAGATTAATCACTTAAAATTATAACAGTTTTTACGCTGAAAATCCGTGCCCAGAGGGTATCAAAAAACCCCACTTTGCAAATCAATGACGATTCCGGTTCACACGGCTGTCTCCAGCATTCTACAAAAAGTAGCAATGGAGAAACAGGCAGGAATTAAAATAGCGACATCAGCTCATGCACGATCGCGACAGAAAGTTAGCTTAATAAAATCAGCAGCCAGACCACAGCAGCGTTCAACAAGGCCATGAACACGGCTGCCGAGCCGATATCCTTGGCGCGCCCGGATAATTCATGCCGTTCCGGGCCAATGCGGTCAATTGCGGCTTCGATGCCAGTGTTGAGTAATTCGACGATGACAATCAACAATAGGCTGCCAATGAGCAGCGAGCGCTCCACAGCACTATCGCCGAGCCATAGCGCCAGCGGCGTCAGGATGACGCACAGCAACCCTTCCTGACGGAAGGCTTCCTCATTGCGCCAAGCGGCTCTTAATCCGGCCCAGGAATAGCCGGTCGCGTTGATCAGGCGACGCCAGCCTGTGTGTTGCTGAAAGGCCATGATCGTTCAGGATTCGCTCACTGGACGCCAAGCCAGGTCCATTTCACGAGCAGCCCGCACTTCATCCAGGCGTCGCACCGGTCGATGATGGGGCGCATTTTTAAGCTGCTCGGCACTGGCTTCTGCTTCCTGTTGAATTTGCCGCATGGCGGCAATAAATCCATCCAGTTCTTCCTTACACTCGGTCTCAGTCGGCTCGATGAGCAAACATTCCGGCACCAGCAGCGGGAAATAGGTAGTTGGCGCGTGATAGCCCAGATCAAGCAGGCGCTTGGCAAAATCCATCGCGGTGACGCCCAAAATCTTGGCTTGACGCTTGAGAGTGATAATGAACTCATGGCTGGCGCGCCGCTCGGGAAAGGCGGCGTCGAAGCCGGCCTTCATCAGTTCCGCCAGCACATAATTGGCGTTCAGCGTAGAGTAGTCGGCAACTCGGCCCATGCCAGCGCGGCCTAGCATTCGCGCGTAAATATAGGCGCGCAGGATAACGCCCGCATTGCCCATGAATGCCGACAGGCGGCCGATACTCTGGGGTCGGTCCGCTTCGGTCAGCCAGCGGTAGCGGTTGCCTTCCTTGGCGACGAACGGTATGGGCAGGAAAGGCTCCAGCCGGGCATTGACCGCAACCGGTCCCGCTCCCGGTCCGCCGCCGCCATGCGGGGTCGCAAAGGTTTTATGCAGATTCATGTGCATGACGTCAAAGCCCATGTCGCCCGGTCGGGCCTTGCCGAGAATGGCGTTGAGATTCGCCCCGTCGTAGTAGAGCAGCCCCCCCGCATTATGAACAATGGCGGCAATTTCGGTGATGTTGCGCTCAAAGACGCCCAGCGTGGAGGGGTTGGTCAACATCAAGCCAGCCGTTTGTGGCCCGACCGCTTGGCGCAGGGCAGCCAGATCGACATCGCCCTGTGCGTCA
>JAGRHK010000235.1 GCA_020444985.1 Candidatus Competibacteraceae bacterium | reverse complement strand
GGCGGGCTGGTGTAGCCAGTGCCGCAGGCAGTTTCCCGATTATGACCGTGCGTTTGCCCCATTTTGCTATCGACCGCCCCTGGATTTTTTGATTCGTCGGCTCAAATTCAATGGCCGATTGAGCCATGCCCGACTGCTGGGCGAATTGTTCGCTGACGCGCTTGTTGAACGTGGCGCTCCCTGGCCGGATTGTATCATTCCCGTCCCCCTGCATCCGTTGCGCCTGCGCGAACGGGGTTTTAACCAAGCGATGGAATTAGCGCGCGCCGTGGCCCGCCGCAGCCAACGCCCCCTGATGACGCAAGGTTTGCGGCGCATTCGTCATACGACGCCGCAAACCCGGCTCGACGTTCACGCACGCCGGACCAACCCGCTAGGGGCTTTCGTCATGGAGCGACCCCTACCTGGATTGCGGGTCGCCTTGGTCGACGATGTGATGACGACCGCCAGTACGGTGGCCGAATGCGCCCGAGTCCTGCGAACCGGCGGCGTTGCGGATATTGAAGTCTGGATCATGGCTCGCGCCAGCGATCAGCGTTGAATCTCCGGTCCTTCCGTCAGTACTTGGCAATTCTTTTACCCCGTTTGCCCTGAAATCCCGTAAAATGCCGCGCCAATTCGCTCCCAGGCAAGAAGATTGGCGTATGAACAACACTTTATCGGCCTTTGAACAAGCTCTGCGTTCCCATGATGAATGCATTAAACGTCGCGATCTGGCGATCTGGATCGGGGTTGAACCCACTTTTACCGACCGCCGCTCCGAAGCTCCGGAATGGTTGTGCAATGCCCTTGGCCCAACCAAGGAGCTTCATGCCCAGCAGATGCTGGCTGAAACCCTGCGTTTAACGCCGGGCGCCGCTGTCCTGCGCACGCTGGGCCGGCAATATTCCAAGGAAGACCTGCCGCGCTGGAGCCTGGGAATTTATCGCCGTCGCGATGGGCAACCCATCTGGTCGGGGCCATCTGATCCGCTGACCACCGATTCTGCGTTCACGCTGTCCACAAAGCAACTGGAGGACTTCTGGGAGCAACTGGCGCAGCGACTCGACGTGCGCGGCTGGCCGGCGCTACTGTTGACCGTCGAGACCTTTCCCCATTTACGAGTCGTCTTTCGCTGCGATACGCTGCCCTTGATGGCCAATCCGGAGCATGATACGCGACTGGCCCGGCCCAGCCTGCATGGTCAGCCGATACCGCTCCAAGGCCCCCGGGATGAACTGGCGGAACAGGGCATTTTCCTGCTGGGAATTAGCAACGCCACTCTGGAACAGCGCGTTGACGACCAGGTCGCGCCCTGCGTGGAGCTGCCGGCTTGCCCTGATGTGGGGCTGTTTCTAAGCTTGCTCGAAGCCATCAGTGAAGCCGCTAACATCGTTGGATTGCCGTCGCTGACGCTGACCGGCTTCCCTCCACCCGTCGACGCCTCGGTGGCTTGGACGACCTTGACTCCAGATCCGGCGGTGGTTGAAGCGAATATGGCTCCAGCACTGGATGCCGCGACATTCCTGCAGGAAACTCAAGCTTGCTTTAGCGCTGCGGCCGTTGCTGGATTGTCGCCTTACCGCCTGCATTACAATGGCCAGATCACCGACTCTGGCGGCGGCGGCCAAATCACCCTGGGCGGCCCGACGCCGGATCGCAGCCCGTTTTTAGCGCACCCACACCTCTTACCGGCGCTGATTGCGTATTTCAATCGGCATCCTGCGCTATCATTCTATTTCGCCGGCGATTTCATCGGTAGTTCCAGTCAAGCGCCGCGCGCTGACGAGCGCACCACGGATCTCTTCGAGGAACTGACGCTGGCGCTAGCCCTGCTGGGGCGTCAGCGCAATCCAACTCCGGATCTGCTATGGCAAACGCTGTCGCCTTTTCTCGCGGATCCCGCTGGCAATCCGCATCGCGCCGAGATCAATATTGAGAAGTTGTGGAATCCTTATCTGCCGGGGCGCGGTCAGTTGGGACTGGTGGAATTTCGCGCCTTTCGCATGCCGCCCACCCCGGAGCGGTTGACGGCGCTGGCGACGCTGTTGCGCGCCATCGTGGCCATGCTGATTCAATCCTGGGAAGCGCCTCGGCTGATCGATTGGGGACGGGAATTGCATGACCGGTTCGCCCTGCCCTTTTACCTGCGCACTGATTTATGGGAGGTACTGGACGAACTGGCCCGCGCCGGTTTGGGACTGGGTCAGCCGCTGATTGCAGAATTGCTGGATGAGCAGCATTACCTGATCGGTGAAGCCGTGTTCGGCGACTGTCAGTTAACCGTGCGACGCGCACTGGAATTTTGGCCCTTGCTGGGTGACGCTCTTTCCCAGGAACACGGCCATTCACGGTGGGTGGACGCCAGTACTACGCGACTGGAGATCAGTTTGCGCGCACAACCTGGGGCGCCGCAAGGCGCGTTGCATGAGTGGCAATTGACGACCAATGGTTATCGACTACCGATGCGCCGCGAAGATGAACTGGATGGAGAAACCTGGCTCTGTGGGTTGCGTTACCGACGTTTTAAACCCTGGACCGGTCTGCATCCTGGTTTGGAAGCGCATGGACCGCTGCAACTGGTCTTGAGCCATCCGCAATACCCCGGCGCGCTGAAAGTGACTCTGCACGAATGGCGGCCACAGGGAGGCGGTTATGACGGGTTGCCCAACGATTTCGAAACGGCCGCTGCCCGGCGCGCCGAGCGTTTTGTCGCTGAATATCTGGATGATGTGCAGGCGGAACCACCGCTGGAACCGCAGCACGAAGCGCTCACGCCTTATACTTTCGATTTGCGCTGGCTATAAGCAACACAGGTAGAATTATGCTACAATTATACGACAATTGCCCCATAAAAAAACCATCAGCACACAAACCAGCCAACTTTTACCACAGCGTGAATCTGGGGCGAAATTGTACTATTTTTATCCTATCAACCGGGCAACTATTGGTTTAAGGAGTACAAATGCTTCAATTTAAAGACTTATTCTTAATCCAAATAATAGGTTTGCTAAAAAATCGCAACTTTACCGGCGATTGTCATGCGCGCATTAATTCGCGATTGGCAAAGCTTCAGTTTTTTCGAGGTTCCTTAATTAATATTTTATATCAAAATTTTGAAAGAGCAGATGCGCTGGAACAGATACTTTGGGTTCATGAGGGAGAAATTGAGCTTATACCTAAAGCTCATGCAGAAAGTGATTGGAATTTTATGGTTGATATGGATGAAGCCATCGTTAAATCCAGTCCATCGATGCCTAATGCTTGCCCATTCATGGAGAATATTTTTCTTGAAAAAATCGAACTTAACTTACAGGATGAGTCCTC
The DNA here is from genome assembly GCA_020444985.1 of Candidatus Competibacteraceae bacterium. GTDB lineage: Bacteria > Pseudomonadota > Gammaproteobacteria > Competibacterales > Competibacteraceae > UBA2383. Next base: position 764 of record JAGRHK010000235.1, on the reverse strand, counting down.
TTTCATGGGGACAGGCAAGATAATTTACAGCAGTATACGAAGTGGATTCAGAACTGATATTGCCCACTCAAGAAAGCTAATCTCAGCGCCGGATTTCTGGGAGAGTCTCTTTCATCTCATGGGTAGTGGCAGCGTCGTGGGAGATTATGGCCAGAATCTCAGCGTTCTATTGTTAAAAGTGCAGAGCGCCATACTCGGTAATCTGCAAAAAATCCTGGGAAAACGGGTTGCTCAACTCTATCAGGACTGCTTGTCGCAGGCCATGGATGAGCAATGGCCAAATTTTCCGGAGCATAAGAATTATGATAGGATTTATGGTGCCTATGATCGTATCTATGGCACAGCACCCTACCGGACATGGACCAGACTACTCGGCGAAAGTATTACGAAAGCGACATCAACGGCCATGGGCCATGCCTGTTATAAAAAAGCTCTGGCGTCACTCAATCCTGAAGAAAATATTATTTTACAACAATTACTTGACTAGGAGAAAATCATGACCAGCCTGGTAGCCATTCTCTGGATTATCATCAGTCTTCCGATCGGATTGTTTCCATTGCTCGGTGTCGATCAGCAAATTCTTTTTAATTACTCACTGCTGATGCAAATTATCACGCCTGTTGCAGCCGCTTTTTGCTGCTATATGACAAGCATCACCTTTCCAAAAGATGATGCAATGCGTAAGGTTTGGAGCCTGCTGGGCACTGGGGTATTGTGCTGGGGAATCGGCGCGATTTTGTTCTCTCTGTATCCGTTGCTCCATC
>JAGRHK010000234.1 GCA_020444985.1 Candidatus Competibacteraceae bacterium | reverse complement strand
TTGGCAGATCGTCCGCCGCTTGCAAGCCGCCGCCGATTCCTGAGATTCCCCCTTGCGCTTGTCTCCCGACAAACTCCCTGCGCATTTGCGTAAGACGCTTGCGCCACTCTATCTGGTGTTCGGCGAGGAAACCCTGCTGGCCCAGGAAGCCGCTGACGCTATCCGCGCCGCCGCCCGCCAGCAGGGCTATAGCGAACGTGAATGCCTGACGGTGGAAACCGGTTTTGAGTGGAACGCCCTGCAGCAATTGGCCTCCAGCCCCTCGTTGTTCGCCACCCGCCGATTGCTGGAATTACGGATGGGCGACGTCAAGCCAGGCGATGCCGGCGCCAAGGCGCTAATCGCTTACGCAGCGCGACCCGCCGAAGATGCTCTGCTGCTGATCACCGTTGGCAAGGTGGACTGGCAAGCGCAGAAAAGTCGCTGGTTCGCAACGCTGGACGAAGCCGGGGTTGTCATCCCCGCCCTGCCGATCGATGCGCGCCGGCTCCCGGCCTGGATTGAACGCCGGTTACGCGATAAGGGGCTTCATCCTGCGCCCGAAGCGGTAACGTTGCTCAGTGAGCGTGTGGAGGGCAATTTGCTGGCGGCGGCTCAAGAGATTGAGAAACTGGCCCTGACGGTGAGCGACTCGTCATTAACCATCGAAACCATTCTGACTGCCGTGGGAGACAGCGCCCGTTTCAGCATCTATGATTTTGTCGACGCCGCCCTGCTGGGCGATGCGGAACGTGTAGCGCGCATTCTGGACGGCTTGCGCGGCGAGGGCGTCGAGCCGGTGCTGGTCAACTGGGCCTTGCATCGCGAAATCCGGACGCTGAACCGTTTGGCCTTCGCTTGCGCCGGAGGCTGTTCCCTGGAAGCCGCATTGAGCGCCAACAAAATCTGGGAAAAGCGTAAGCCACTGGTTCGGCAGGCGCTGCAACGCTTGACTCTAAGCGATTGTCGCCGCCTGTTGTGCGCCTGCTCACGCATCGATCGCTGCATCAAGGGCGCGGAAAACGGCGCGCCCTGGGATGAATTGCTGGCGACCGGCGTGCGGCTGACCGGACGGGAATTGTTGTCTAATGAAAAATCCCCCTAGTGCGCCTGTGACCCCCGGGGGAATTTGGACAGCATGGACATGAAATACACGCCAATGCGCACTGCAGCGGCTATGAGGTTTTGCTTGATGAGTGACATGAACCAGAATATGACGAACGCTGTAGAGGCTTACGTGACGGCGATTGGCCAGCGCGCGCGCGCGGCTTCGCGCATCGTGGGGCGCGCGGAAACCTGCGCCAAGGACGCCGCCCTGCTGGCGATCGCCGATGCCCTGGAAGCGGCTGAAACCACCTTGCTGGCGGAAAATCGTCTGGATCTGGACGCCGGTCGCGCCGCCGGTCTGGAGCCGGCGCTGCTGGATCGCCTGGAAATGACGCCGAAAAGCGTCAAGGTCATGGCGCAAGGTTTGCGGGAGGTTGCCGCTCAAACCGATCCTGTGGGAGAAATCACCGATCTTAAATACCGGCCTTCGGGTATTCAGGTCGGGCGAATGCGCATCCCGTTGGGCGTCATTGGCATCATCTATGAGTCGCGGCCTAACGTGACCGCTGATGCGGCTGCGTTATGTTTAAAAGCCGGCAATGCTGCGATCCTGCGCGGCGGCTCCGAGGCGCTGCATTCCAACCGGGCATTGGCCACTTGCATCCAGCAAGGGCTGGCGATTGCCGGTCTGCCTGCGGATGCCGTACAAGTGATTGATACCACAGATCGCGCGGTAGTCGGGGCGTTGATCCGCATGGCTGAGTATGTGGACGTGATTGTGCCGCGCGGCGGCAAGGGCCTGATCGAAAGGATCAGCCGCGAGGCGCGGGTGCCGGTCATCAAGCATCTGGATGGTGTATGCCATGTCTATATCGATGACCGCGCTGATTTGGAAAAAGCGATTGTTGTGGCCTACAACGCAAAAACCCAGCGTTATGGCACCTGTAATACCCTGGAGACGCTACTGGTTGCGCAAGGCATTGCCGACCGGGTGCTGCCGCCGCTGGGCCGGATGTATCAGGAACAGGGCGTGGAGTTACGCGGTTGTGCACGGACTCGCGACCTGCTGCCGGGTATCACAGCAGCGACCGAAGAGGACTGGTATGAGGAATATCTGGCGCCGATCCTGGCGATCCGGGTGGTGAAAGATATGGACGAGGCGATGGAGCATATTGCCCACTACGGTTCTGCGCACACCGACGCGATCATCACCGAGGATTACAGTCGGGCGCGGCGCTTTCTGCGCGAAGTGGATTCCAGCTCGGTGATGGTCAACGCCTCCACGCGCTTTGCGGACGGCGGCGAATATGGACTGGGCGCGGAAGTCGGCATCAGCACGAATAAACTCCATGCGCGCGGACCGGTTGGCGTAGAAGGATTGACCACCCAGAAATTCATCGTGTTAGGCGATGGGCATATCCGTCGTTAACTCAGGACCTCCTCCAGAATTGCCATCCGTCGATATGTCGCAGACTCCCCGCTCAATCGGCATTCTGGGCGGTACTTTCGATCCCATTCATTACGGCCATTTGCGGCCAGCGCTGGAGTTGCTGGAGACTCTGGATCTGGCGGAGGTGCGTTTCATTCCCTGCCGGATTCCCGCGCATCGCGGAACGCCGCAAGTGACGGCTGAACAGCGGTTGGCGCTGGTGCAAACGGCCATTGCCGGACAACCCGGTTTTGTCGCCGATGACCGGGAGCTGCGTCGTGAGGGAACCTCCTACATGGTGGATACTCTGACATCGCTGCGCGACGAGTTCGGTCAGCAGACGCTGCTCTATCTGATCGTCGGCGCGGACGCCTTTCGGGAATTGTCAACCTGGCGTCGCTGGCAAGAGCTGACGACGCTGGCCCATATCGTGGTCATGCAGCGTCCCGGCGCTCCGCAAGCGTTGCCGATGACGCTGGAAGAATGGGCAGCGCCCCGCGTTGCCTCGGACGCTGCGATTCTGCGCACACGACCGGCGGGTTGCATTCTGTTCCAACCGGTAACTCAACTGGATATTTCCGCGACGCAAATCCGTGCTTTACTCGCGCGCGGTCAGTCGCCCCGCTATCTATTGCCGGATACGACGCTGGCCTGCATTCACGACCACGGGCTGTACCGGTCGCCATTGGTCGAAAATTCTTTTCCTTCATGAGGATGTACGAAAATTCATGCAACTTGAGGTTTTAAAAAAGATCGTTGTTGACGCCCTGGAAGAAGTGAAAGCCCAGGATATCCGCGTGCTGGACGTGCGTCATGTCGCCAGTTTCACCGACCTGATGGTCATTGCCAGCGGCTCGTCAACTCGTCAGGTCAAGGCGTTGGCGGACAAAGTCGTTGAGAAATGCAGCGCAGTCGGCGTTCGTCCGCTCGGCGTCGAAGGAGAACGCGAAGCCGAATGGGTGCTGGTCGATCTCACCGACATTGTGGTGCATGTCATGCTGCCCCAGACCCGGGATTTTTATAATCTGGAAAAACTGTGGTCGGTGGATGTAGCCAGGGCGTTGAAGGGTTAGTGATGTTGAGCCATGAAAATCCACCTGCTTGCCGTAGGCGTTCGCATGCCCGGCTGGGTCAAAACCGGTTACGCGGAATATGCCGGACGCCTGCCGCGAGAATGCGCACTGAATCTGGTGGAAATTTCCGCCGGTAAACGCGGTGGGAATGCGGATGTCGCCCGTCTGGTGCGCGCCGAGGGCGAACGATTGCTGGCGGCAGCGCCTGCGCATTCCCGGATCATTGCGCTGGATGAGCGAGGTCAGGAATGGAATACGGTTGAGCTGGCGGAACGATTCGCGAGCTGGCTGCAGGAGGGCCGCGATCTGAGTCTGCTCGTCGGCGGCCCGGATGGACTGGACGCCATCTGTCGTCAGCGCGCTGAGCAACTCTGGTCGCTGTCTCGTCTGACCTTGCCGCATCCACTGGTGCGCGTTGTCGTCGCCGAGCAGCTTTACCGGGCCTGGAGCCTGCTCCATCGCCATCCTTATCATCGCGCTTGAAAGGCGATTAAACCTCCGTAGCCTGAATAAAGACCGTCAGGCTGAAATCCAGGACTTTTGACGGG
>JAGRHK010000233.1 GCA_020444985.1 Candidatus Competibacteraceae bacterium | reverse complement strand
CGCACCACGAAATCCATAGGAGTATAGTCATCGTTGAGCAGGATCACCTTATAAAGCGGCGGCGGCTTGAGCGCGGGTTTGGCCGGTTCGACGGCGAGGTCGCGATCATGATCGTGATCGGGAGACGATGAATATTCCTTGCTCATGGCGTTAGCACTGCATCTGTCGAAGGGATAATGTTCGAGCGTCGAGCAGCGGCCAAAACCTTGCCGCCGCGCGTCGTCGCGGTCGATAGTTAGATCATACGCAGTCCACAAGTTTCCTCAAGGGGCCTTCAGGTTCCCGGCGCGGGAAAGTCGCCCATCGGACCCAGGGGTTGCGCATCCCGTTGAAACAGTGGCTTACTTTGAATGTAGGAGAGCAGAAGTTCGCCCAGCGCCATTAACGAATCCACATGGGTGCGTTCATAGCCGTGAGATGCATCAAGCGCGAAGCAGGTCAGCGCGGTGCGGATGTCGTTACCGGCTTCCAGCGCCGCCGCCGCATCGCTGCGGTAATAACGGAACACATCCCGGCTGTGTTCAATGCCATGCGTTCTGCACAGATTCAACAAGTGCCGGGTCAGGTGCCAGTCGAAGGGTCCTGAGGAATCCTTCATGGCGATAGTGACCCCATATTCGCAGGTATTCTGCCCGGGGGCGATGGTGCCATTGTCGATGGAGACCAGTTCCGCAACGTCGCCATGCAGAATATGAGAAGCGCCAACGCCGACCTCCTCGGAAATCGTGAACAGCAGATGGCAATCTACCGGCAGATGCAGATCGCGGCGGCGCACGGCGCGCGCAACCGCCAGCAGAACCGCAACGCCGGCCTTGTCATCAAGATACCGGGCATTGATAAAGCCACTGGTGCTGATCTCCAGTTGCGAGTCGATGGCAATCATATCGCCAATATTGATGCCCAAGGCCTGGAGATCTTCCGGACGATGGCAACGCTCATCGACGCGCAGCTCCAGGTTGAGCCAGCTAATCGGCTGAGTGTCGACTTCCTCGTTAAAAGTATGCCCGGAAGCCTTACAGGGCAGCAAGGTGCCGCGATAGCGCCAACCGCCGTCACAGTAGATGGTAACGCGCGCGCCCTCGGCAAAGCGCGCCGACCATGTGCCAATGGGCACGACTTCCAATCGCCCATTCGGTTTCAACTGCTTGACCATCGCGCCCAGCGTATCCAGATGGGAGACGATCGCTCGATCCGGGCTATGACGCGCGCCCTCCAGATCAGCGCGGATGGCCCCGCGCCGGGTCAGACTGAAAGGAATGTCCAGCGCCATCAACTCCAGGCACACGATATGGACGATTTCATCGGTCATGCCAGAAGGGCTGTGCGTCGCCAGCAGTCGGCTCATCACATCCAGCAAGTAGGTTTGATCAAGAAGAGTCTGCATCAGGGTTCAATTCGGGAATGAGGAAAGAGAAGATCGACGAAGCGTTGTGCGGTCGGCTGTGGCTCGTGGTTGGCCAGTCCTGGCCGCTCGTTCGCTTCGATAATAGCGTAATCCTCGCCGGCCAGGTCGGGAACCATGAAGTCGAAACCAACCACAGGAATTTCCAGGGCGCGAGCGGCTTGTTCAGCAACATCCCGTAAATGCGGATGGACTTGGTGGGTCACATCATGAATGGTGCCGCCAGTATGCAAATTGGCGGTTTTGCGCACCCACAGGTGTTGACCCGCAGGCAGCACCGAGTCCAGCGTATAGTCCGCCGCTTCGATGCAACGCAGGGTTTCCGTATCAAGTGGAATGTGGCTTTCACCGCCGGTAGCGGCCTGGCGCCGGCGGCTTTGTTTCTCAATCAGAGTGCGAATGTTCTGATGACCATCGCCGGTGATTTTTGCCGGACGGCGTGTGGCGGCAGCGACCATCTGGTAACCAATGACGATGACGCGCAGGTCCTCGCCTTCGACCATTTCCTCGATGATCACGTCATCACAGAAACGCTGGGCAATGGCGACCGCTGCTTCGACCGCATCCGGGGTACGCAAATCGACTTGGACGCCATGCCCTTGCTCCCCACGCGCTGGTTTGACGACTACCCGTTGATGGCGCGCTAGAAAGTCCCGGACGGTTTCCGGGTCATCCGCGAGAATCTGCGCCGGCATTCTTAGGCCAGATGCGGTCAGCGCGTTACGCGTGACTCGCTTGTCATCGCAACGGCTCATGGCGATTGCCGTCGTCAGTTCGGACAGAGATTCGCGGCAGATGATGCTGCGTCCACCCTGACTCAGACGAAAATAGCCATGTGACGCATCCAGGATATCCACGGCGATGCCGCGTCGGCGCGCATCATCGACGATGATGCGCGCATAAATATTCAGATCGCTATAGCGGTCGGGACCCACGAACAGTTTCTCATTAATCGGATTTTTGTGTTTAACGCAGTAAACCGGCACCCGTTGAAACCCCAGTTTCTGATAAAGGGCGATGGCTTCGGCGTTATCGTGCATGACAGACAAATCAAGATAAGTGCGTTGCCGCGCCTGGAACAGCGTCGCCAACGCTTTCGCTAGGCCCGCGCCAACTCCAGGATAGAGGCATTGCGGATCGACAGCGAGCGACCACAGGCTGGCGCCTTGATCCGGGTCGTTAAAGGCCAGGACATGATCGATACCGGTAACGACCCCCAAAATTTCGCCGCTGTCGTCAGCCTCGGCCACCAGAATGGCGATCAGCGGATTATCAAGGTTACGGGCGAGAAAATTCTCGTAAATCCGCACCATGCCGCGAACCTGGTAAAGCCTGTTGATGGCGGCTTCATGACGAGCGATGTCAATGCCTTCGACAAGCTGACGAATATGCCAGCCGCGACCCTCGTTGATGTCCAGATTCTTATCACACAGAGGAAGGCGAAAAGTATGGGAGGGATCGAGGAACAATTGTTGCGGGTCGAGCGACACGACCACATGGGGGTCGCGGATGTACAAGGCGACATCGCGTTGACCTGGCGCTTCACGGCAAATCTCTCGCGCCAGCCGGCCCGGTGAACAGAAAGTTTGTCCGAAGATCAAACGGCCCCAGCCGCAGTCTACAGCCGCCTCCGACTGCATGTCTTCCAGCGCAGCGTGCGCCGGTAAATCCCCCCAGTGCTTGAGCGTTGCCATACGGACCGGATCCATCGGGTTTTCGATCCGCAATGCTTTGACAGTCATAGCGTTTTACTTCCCTTAATGAGGTCAGGTCAGAGCGAGTGGGTTGGCAGCCATAATTTCAGAAAGGCCGCTTGCCCGCATTTGGAGTCGCTCTGGGCGATGAAGCGGGTTAAAAAAAGGTCTCACACAATGGCGTGGGAGTCAAATGAGTGGGATAGCGTGGCGCTGATAGCATGGCGTTCGGGTAGAGCGTCGGATTTTTTACACCGGCTCAATGGTATCGGTCGAGTTGAAACCAAGCTAAAGATCGTCGCTCAAAAATGATTATTAAGCTCAAATCAAAAAACCCCAACTATCCTGATCTCTCTGAAGATCAAACGTATTTTGTCATTGGCATCGAGGCGGATGACTACCGAATACTCAACGATTCTGGAAGGCCCTATCTTTATCCACCTGAAATCTTCGTCATCATTGACCCCCGCGAACCGCGCGACTGGATCACGGAAATCGGTGCGGATGGAGAGCGGTATGCCTACCCAGCCCCATTAAACCCGGTTGGCTTTTTCGAAGATTTCTTTGATCAGAAGAATGAACAAACTTCGATATTCTGGCGCACGGTCAACCAAAGACTGGCTGACGCGGCGTGACTTTTGAAAACCGAGCAGGGCGTAGAGCAGGTTAGCGCCGCGTAACCCGCAGAATCGCTAAATCTTTTGATACCAAACGGGTTATAGCGTAAGCCTGACCCGCCACAATTCTTCCGTCCACTTCCTGCTCCCTATTTTCCAAGCGGCTATTCCACCACTGCCTGGATCATTTCAATCTCCCGCTTTAGAAGCTCGTTGACCAAATCTGAAAGATCAATGCCTTTAGCCTTGGCCTTGTCAAAGAGATAATGTTCAATTTCTTCATCAAGATAAATTGGCAAACGAAAAATCGCATCCGGTCGGTAGAATTGGCCACGGACCCCTTTGGAAAAATCATAATGACTCTTCATCGCTCA
>JAGRHK010000232.1 GCA_020444985.1 Candidatus Competibacteraceae bacterium | reverse complement strand
GCTTCAACCGTCCTGGATTTCCCATCGTCGATCATTACACCTACGTCATCCTCGGCGACGGCTGCCTGATGGAAGGCGTTTCCTATGAAGCGTGCTCACTGGCTGGCAACTGGAGGTTGGGCAAGCTGATTTGTCTGTATGACAGCAACAATATTTCCATCGACGGACCGGTCAGCGGCTGGTTCAATGAAAATATCGTCAAACGTTTTGAAGGCTTCGGCTGGCATGTGATTCCCAACGTGGATGGCCATGACCCGGATGCCGTTCACCAAGCCATCGAACAGGCGCGCGCGTGCACCGGCAGTCCCAGCTTGATTGTTTGCAAGACCACCATCGCCTGGGGATCGCCCAACAAGGGCGGTAGCGAAAAATCGCATGGCGCCCCCTTGGGCGTTGCCGAGGTCGCTGCGACTCGCGAGAATATCGGCTGGCGCCATGCACCCTTTGTCATCCCTCCCGAGTATTACCGCGCCTTCGACGCCCGCGCCAAGGGCGCGCACTGGGAAGGCGAATGGAACGAAATGTTTTCCCGCTACCGAGCGGAATATCCGACGGCGGCAGCGGAATTGGATCAGCGGTTGGCCTGTGGCTTTCCTCCTGAGTGGGAAGCGTTGGCGTGGCGCTTTATTCAATCCACTCAGGAACGCCATGAGGATCTGGCCACCCGGGCCGCCTCGCAGCGCGCCCTCGAAGCGTTCAATCCCCATTTTCCCAGTCTGGTTGGCGGTTCCGCTGACCTGACCGAATCGACCGGCATTCCCTGGATCGGCTGTCGCCCGGTGGATTTCGAACATCCCGATGGCAATCTGATTTATTACGGCGCACGGGAATTTGCGATGTACGCTGTCATGAACGGCCTGGCGTTGCATGGCGGTTATGTACCGTTTGGCGGCACCTTCCTGATGTTTGCCGATTACGGCCGCAGCGCAATTCGTATGTCGGCGCTAATGAAACTGCGTTGCGTGTTTGTTCTGACTCACGACTCGATTGGCGTCGGTGGCGACGGTCCCACTCATCAGCCCATCGAGCATGTCGCCAGTCTGCGAATCATCCCTGATCTGTCGGTGTGGCGGACTTGCGATACCACGGAAACCGCCGTGGCCTGGAAAGCGGCGCTGGATCGTACCAATGGCCCAACCGCCTTGATTTTCACCCGCCAGAAGTTGCCGCATCAGGAGCGCACGCCAGAGCAGGTGCGCGCCATTGCGCGGGGCGGCTATGTACTGCTGGATTGCGGAGACGATCCGGAAGCGATCATCATTGCTACCGGTTCGGAGGTGCAACTGGCGATGGAAGCGGCCCAGCAGTTGAATAGCCAGGGTCGGCGGATCCGCGTCGTTTCCATGCCTTCGGTCAATGTCTTTGACGCCCAGGACGCAGCTTGGCGTGAGTCGGTGCTTCCGGCGCATGTCACCCGGCGCGTGGTCGTCGAAGCAGGCGTCACCGCGCCGTGGTATAAATACGCCGGCCCGCAGGGTACCGTGCTGGGTATTGATCGCTTTGGCGAATGTGGGCCGCCGGAGGCGATCTTCCAGTACTTCGGCTTTACCGCTGAACGGGTTGCGGCTACCGTAGAAGCGCTATTCTGAGGAATACTGATTTTTTTTAATGAATCCGGTCTACACTTGATCGTGTTGGGTGGGCGGCAACGCCTGCTCGTCTTCTGATGAAAACCACTGTAATCGTAAATGGAGGAAAGCATGGCCATTAAAGTTGGCATCAATGGGTTTGGTCGTATCGGCCGCATGGTCTTTCGCGCTGCCGCTAAGAATTTTTCTGACATCGAGATCGTCGGTATCAACGATCTGCTAGAGCCGGACTACCTGGCTTACATGTTGCAATATGACTCCGTGCATGGCCGTTTTCAGGGCGAGGTCTCTGTCGACGGCAACACGCTGATTGTCAACGGCAAGAAGATCCGTCTGACCGCTATCAAGGACCCTGCTGAGCTGAAGTGGAATGAAGTGGGCGCCGATATCGTTGTTGAGTCCACCGGTTTGTTTCTTACTGGAGAAACCTGCCAGAAGCATATCACTGCTGGCGCCAAAAAAGTCATCCAGAGCGCGCCCAGCAAGGATGACACCCCGATGTTCGTGTACGGCGTCAATCATGACAAATACGCCGGCCAGACCATCATCTCCAATGCCTCTTGCACCACCAACTGTCTGGCGCCGGTGGCCAAAGTGCTGAACGACACTTGGGGCATCAAGCGTGGTCTGATGACCACCGTGCATGCCGCTACCGCCACCCAGAAGACGGTAGATGGTCCCTCCAACAAGGACTGGCGCGGCGGTCGCGGCATCCTGGAGAACATCATCCCGTCCTCCACGGGCGCCGCCAAGGCCGTCGGCAAGGTCATCCCCGAGCTGAACAAGAAGCTGACCGGTATGGCATTCCGCGTCCCCACCTCCGACGTCTCTGTCGTCGATCTGACGGTGGAATTGAACAAGCCAGCCAACTACAAGGATATTTGCGCAGCGATGAAGGCCGCCTCGGAAGGCGCGATGAAGGGCGTGCTGGGCTATACCGAGGATAAGGTTGTCGCCACCGACTTCCGCGGCGAGAGCTGCACCTCCACCTTCGACGCCGATGCCGGCATTGCCCTGGACGATACCTTCGTCAAGGTCGTCGCCTGGTATGACAACGAGTGGGGTTATTCCTGCAAGGTCCTGGAAATGGTCCGCGTCATGGCCAAGTAAGCAATCGCCGCGCTTCTCTGGCGATTCGCAATTCGGTTGAATCCACCCCCGCCGTCTCGCGCCTTGCGCCCCAGTCGGACGGGGGTTTTGTTTGGAGAAATTGAAGACCATGAATTTCAAGCGCATGACTGATCTCGACCTCGCCGGCAAGCGAGTGTTCATCCGTTCCGACCTGAATGTGCCGGTCAAGAATGGCAAAGTGACTTCCGACGCCCGCATCACGGCTTCGATGCCAACCATCGAATTCGCACAGAAGGCCGGCGCCAAAGTGATGGTCACTTCGCATCTGGGTCGTCCGACCGAGGGAGAATTCTCGGAGGAAAACTCGCTTCAACCCGTTGCGGACGTGATGTCCGCCAAGCTGGGCAAGCCCGTGCGCGTGATTCGCGACTGGGTTGACGGTGGCTTTGAAGTGGCTGACGGCGAAGTGGTGCTGTTGGAAAATTGCCGCGTCAATAAGGGCGAAAAGAAGAACGCCGAGGAAACCGCGAAGAAATACGCCGCGCTGTGCGATATTTTCGTCATGGACGCCTTTGGCACCGCTCATCGCGCCGAAGCCTCGACGCATGGCGTCGCCAAATTTGCTCCAGTGGCGTGCGCTGGCATGCTGTTGACAGAGGAATTGGATGCGTTGACGAAGGCGCTGGCCACCCCGGCTCGTCCGATGGTCGCTATTGTCGGCGGCTCGAAAGTTTCGACCAAGCTGACCGTGTTGGAAAGCCTGTCCGAGAAGGTTGACCAACTTGTCGTTGGTGGCGGCATTGCTAATACCTTCCTGGAAGCGGTTGGCAAGAACGTTGGCAAGTCGCTATCCGAACATGATCTGGTGCCTACCGCACAAAAACTGCTGGAAAAGATGAAGGCGCGCGGTGCGAACATCCCAATCGCTGTCGATGTGGTTTGCGGCAAGAAGTTTGACGCTGCGGAGCCGGCGGTGCAGAAGGATGCGGATTCAGTCGCTGATGACGACATGATCTTCGACATCGGCCCCAAGAGCGCTCAGGAATTGGCCGACATCATCATGAAAGCCGGCACCGTCGTATGGAATGGTCCAGTGGGTGTGTTCGAATTCGACCAGTTCGGCGAAGGCACTAAGAAGGTCGCTGAAGCCATTGCCGCAACCTCGGCCTTCACGCTGGCCGGCGGCGGGGACACCATTGCCGCAATTCAGAAGTACAACATCTACGACAAGGTATCGTATATCTCCACTGCCGGCGGTGCGTTCCTTGAGTTCTTGGAAGGCAAGGTATTGCCCGCCGTGGCCATGCTGGAGGAGCGAGCCAAAGACTAATTCTGGATTTCGATCATGGATGCAACGGCGGTCTCCGGGCCGCCGTTTTTTTTAGATCATCGGATTAAGCAATACCGGTATTCAAGAATGCTGACATCCG
>JAGRHK010000231.1 GCA_020444985.1 Candidatus Competibacteraceae bacterium | reverse complement strand
AAATCGACAAAGACGCCTTGGCCGTCGTGGTAAACCTCGGAAGTTTTGCCATGCATCACCAACCGGGCGCGGATAATGTGTCCGCCGAAAGCCTGTCCCAGGCTCTGATGGCCCAGGCAAACGCCGAGTATGGGAATTTGTCCAGCAAATCGTTCGATGGTCGCCAGCGACACCCCCGCCTCATTGGGGGTGCAGGGTCCCGGTGAGAGGACGATATGCCGGGGTTGCAACTCGGCGATTTGATCCAGGGTGATCTGGTCGTTACGGTACACCCATACGTCTTCGCCGAGTTCGCCAAAATATTGCGTGAGGTTATAGGTAAAGGAGTCATAGTTATCGATCATCAGCAGCATGATGTATCCAGCCTATTGTTTATATTAAATTTATAAGACAAAGTCATTTTTTGATGTCCGTTTTTTACGTTCGATGTCCGGGGTGCTGCAGGGGTGAGCGGTTAAGACCTTGATCCATCTATTTTCACCTGAATTACGGCCTGGCGAAACCCCGGTCAGCGATAAAAAATTCATATCAATACACAGGGTTCCAAAAAACGTCGGAAATTTCTTGGTAGACCATGATACCTTCCACAATGTGCTTGGATGAAATACCCGTTCGTTTCTCTGTCACACTGTCGCGAAAAATTTGCTATCACCTCATTTTATAGAATATTCAAAATGTTATTTTGAGTATTCTACTGAACCAGTACTCCAGTTTTTTTAATTTTTAAATTATTTCAATATTTTAATATTTTGCGTCGCGGCACGCAGGCAACTCGGCAGGTATAACGCACCATTCCCGCCAACCCCGGTAACCATGCCATAATGTATTTTTTCGCCGCCTTGGCGATAGCCCGAATAAGAATCCTTGAATAAGCACCCTTGAATAACACTGACGCTATCTTGTTCAATAACCTACCCCGTTGGCGTCGCCATGGTGTGGGCGCAACGCGCCATCCGCCGCCTGAGTTGGCCTGCTGGCTATTTGACCCCGGTTCGCTGACTCGGCGGCTGCGCCAGTGTTGTCCAAATCACTTCCAGGTGCGCGTACTCCGTCAGGGCTGGAGTCATCCCAGCCGGGATGAAGCGCGCGTCCTGCGCCTGCGTCTGAATGCCTGGGCCTGGACGCGCGAGGTGCAACTTTTCTGCAGTGATCGGCCCTGGGTTTTCGCCCGGACGCTGATTCCAGCGGCGACCTTGCGGGGCCGCGGTCGTCGGCTCACCCAACTGGGCAATCGCCCTTTGGGTGAGGTGCTGTTCTCCGCACCCGGCGTTCAACGCGGCCCGGTGGAAATTGCTCGTATTATCGCTGGCCAACGGCTGCATCAGCGCGCTTTTGCCGGCTTCGCCGAGCCTCCGGATGCAATCTGGGGACGACGTTCAATTTTTTGTATCGATGGCCAGCCCTTGCTGGTCTGCGAAATTTTCCTGCCTGACTTACCGGCATCCCCTGCTGATCGGATTCACCCTCACCATGAATATTGACGCTTTTGAAGATCGGTTTCACGAATACGCGCTGCTGATGCGCTTGCATCGCCCTATTGGCATCTACTTGCTGTTATGGCCAACCCTGTGGGCGCTGTGGCTGGCCGGCAATGGCCACCCGCCTGCCAGTATTGTGCTGGTTTTCGTACTCGGCGTGATCCTCATGCGCTCAGCCGGTTGTGTGATCAACGATATCGTCGATCGCGATTTCGATCCCCATGTCGCCCGCACTCGCGATCGACCTCTGGCGGCGGGACGCGTCACGGTGGGCGAAGCGGCTGGCGTCGCAGCGACCTTGGTATTACTGGCTTTCATCCTGGTGCTGACCCAGAACGCCCTGACGATCCAGTTGGCCTTTATCGGCTTGGCGGTGGCGATCAGCTACCCGTTCATGAAGCGATTGCACGCTTTGCCACAGGCGCACCTGGGCGCGGCCTTTGGCTGGGGGATTCCCATGGCCTACGCGGCGGTTAGCAACGAATTGCCGCTGATTGCGTGGTTGTTGTTCCTGGCTAATGTGGTGTGGTCCGTCATTTATGATACCGAATACGCGATGGTGGACCGGGAAGATGATCTCAAGATTGGCGTGAAGTCCACCGCGATTTTATTCGGAGAGCGGGATAAGCAAATCATCGGCTATTTGCAAGTCGCCTTACTGGCGCTGTTGATCGGCATCGGTCTTTTAAGCGGTCGGGGCGGCATCTATTATCTGGGTTTGCTGGTGGCCGCCTGGTTGGCCCTGTATCAGCAATACTTGATTCGCGACCGTGCGCCGCCAGAGTGTTTCAAGGCGTTTCTCAACAATAACGCCTTTGGATTGGCCGTTTTCTGCGGTTTGCTGGTGGACTTTCTACCCGCCGCCTCTGCCTGAACATGCATTGGGAGAAGCTTTCATGTTAATCGTCCATGTCTTCATTCATGTCAAACCGGACTGCATTGAAGCCTTCAAGAACGCCTCGCTGGAAAACGCGCGTCATAGCATTCAGGAACCGGGCATGGTCCGCTTCGATGTCATTCAGCAAACGGATGATCCCACGCGCTTTGCGCTCATCGAGATCTATCGCACTGTCGATGCGCCTTCCCAACATAAGGAAACCGCGCATTACGCAACATGGCGCGATACCGTCGCGGACATGATGGCCGAACCCCGTAATAGCGTGAAATATGCCAATCTGTTCCCGGATGATCCGGGCTGGGATTATCCAGCGGAAGATTAAGTCATTTGCGCTGCAGGATCGCCCGCATGGCTGAGGAACTGGAACTGCAAACCCCCTGGCTGCGACTGGCGGCGCGGGCCTGGGGACCCTTGAATGGATTTCCTGTGCTGGCCGTGCATGGCTGGCTGGATAACGCCGCCAGTTTTGACGCCCTGGCGCCGCTGCTGCCCGGCATACGACTGGTCGCGGTTGATTTGACCGGACATGGCCGTTCGGATCACCGTCCACCCGGCGTTCCTTATCACTTCGTCGATTTCATCGCCGATCTCGTGGCCGCTGTTGATGCGCTGGGCTGGGATCGCTTCGCCCTGCTGGGCCATTCGCTGGGCGGCGGCCTCGTCAGCTTGATGAGCGCCGCCCTGCCGGAACGGGTCATCCAGGTGGCGATGATCGAAGGTCTTGGGCCGCCAACCAGTGATCCCGCTGACGGCCCAGCGGACTTGCGCAAGGCGATTGAACAGATGAACGCGCTGCCACGCAAGCGCCCGCCGATTTATCCCAGTGTGGACGCGGCCATCCAGGCGCGCTGCGAAGCCAGCGGTCTGTCGTGGTCAGCAGCGAGCACGCTGGTCGCGCGCGGTTTGCAAGCGGTCGGCGAGGGTTATGGCTGGCGCACCGATCCCCGGCTGCGCTTTGTCTCGCCGCTGTATCTGAGTGAACCGCAAATTCTGGCTTACATGGAGCGGATTCAGGCTCCGGCCTTGCTGATCTGCGGCGCGAACGGTTATCTGGTCAAGCGCGCGTATATGCAGGAGCGCTATGCGCGCATCGTCCAATTGACCGTGCACATTCTGCCGGGCGGACACCACCCGCACCTGGAAGACCCGCAGCCCTGCGCTGATGTGCTAAAGCCCTTTTTCGCGGCGGCTATTACCGCATAGCGCTTCTTCTGCTCGCGGAGCTATTCTCCTGACCGATCTGCGCGTCGTTCGCCTTGACCGGTTTGTTGGCGCGCCATCCCTTGAATTCCCCCCAAATCATCACCATTTGCCAGGGTAATAATCCTGTTATGGGAGTACCCATTAATGCGAATGGACAAATTGACCAACAAGTTTCAAATGGCCCTGAGCGACGCCCAGAGTCTGGCGGTGGGCCGCGATCATCAATTCATCGAACCGGTGCATGTGATGGCGGCGCTTCTCGACCAGGAGGGGGGGACGGTGCGGCCGTTATTGGCGCAGGCCGATGTCAACATGAATCTGCTGCGCTCGCAGTTGAACGAAGCGTTGGACCGGTTGCCCCAGGTCACCGGGACCGGCGGCGATGTGCAAATCGCCAACGCGCTGTCCCAGTTGCTGAACCGGATGGACAAACTGGCCCAGCAGCGGAAGGACGCTTATATCAGCTCCGAGCTGTTTGTACTGGCGGCGCTGGAGGACAAAAGCGCACTGGGCGCTCTGCTGCATAAG
>JAGRHK010000230.1 GCA_020444985.1 Candidatus Competibacteraceae bacterium | reverse complement strand
TTGGCTGCGCTCATCGGGAGCCCGATGCCCGCACCACCTGATTATCGCACTGGAAAATCGAAATAGGTGTCGGGAAAAGGCTCATGAGCCAGGGTAAAGTGCCACCATTCTTGAGCATAGGGCTGGAAGCCATGCTTTTCCATCACCAAGCGCAGCAGCAGACGGTGTGCGCGTTGCGCTGGAGTTACGGCGGGGCTGTCCGGCCAGGATTCCGGGCCGAACCAGTCAAACGGCGTGCCCAGGTCCAATTCTGCCGCCGGGTTGGCGGCGTGCAGCGGCGCAAGGGTCACGTCCACCGTGCTGCCCCGGCTATGGCTGGATTTTTCGGCGATGTAGCCTTCCTTGAACAGAGCGCTTTTAGCGACATCGGGATAGAACTCAGCCTTCATTCGCGTGTCGTTCACGTCGCGCGCCCAGCGCATGAAGTGTTCGGCCGCCTGCTGCGGTCGGTAGGCGTCGAATAATTTGAGGCCCAAGCCGAAAGATGCCAATTCGTGCTGGATGCGTCCAAGCGCCTCGGCAGCGGGTCGGGTCAGGATCGCCCGGGACGCCTGATAGCCGTCGATGCGCGTGCCGACAAAGTTGTGGTCGGTATAGTAGCGCAGGTCAAGCCGGATGCTGGGCGCCGCTTGCTGAACGTCGACAAAGCCGTCAGGCAACGCGCCAGGAACCGAATCGGCGCGGGCGACGGTGATCCAGCAAACCGGCAGCGCCAGGGTGTGGGTGAGGGGCGAGGACATGACAGCGCAGGGTCTCCAGGATTCAAGGGGGCATCAATATACCAGAATCCGGCGGCTGCCGCAGATTCGTGGCAGACGGGCAGCGCGTCCGCTGGAACAAATTTGTTAGGTGTCCTATAGAAATCGGCGGCTAACGGCGCGTCATGACCATGACTCCGGTAATTACCAGCGCTGCGCCGACCAACTGGGCGAGACTTAGGGTTTCATCGAGCAGCAGCCATGCGAATAGCAGGGTCACAATCGGTCCCAGACTACCGGTCAGCGCTACCGGCCCCGCTCCCAGGCGGCGGATTGCCTCTGACACCGCCCATACCGGTAACACCGTAGAGAACAGGGCCATGGCCAGCGCCAGCGCATAGACCGGTTCGGGTTGGATCCATGCGCTTGCCGGGCGCAACAACAGAAATTGGCCAATGGCCAGCATACACGCGATTATCGAGGCGAATGCCGTCATCCGCACCGCCCCCAGCCGACTCACGATCATGCTATTGCCTAACAGATAGAGGGCGTAGCACAGGGCGCTGCCAAATATCAGAGCGCTGCCAATCGCAAGCTCCTGAGTGGTCGCCGTAACTTGCAGATCATGAGCGATGGCGAAGGCGATGCCGGTATAGCACAGCGCCAGTGCGCCCAGCATCCGGCGGGTGAGCGATTGACCGAGGAACAATGCGCCAAGCAGGACCACCAACGTCGGATAAACGAACAGGATCAGCCGCTCCAGTGCGGCGCTGATGAAGCGCAGCCCCAGGAAATCCAGGTAACTGGCCAGGTAGTAACCAAACAGCCCAAGTCCGAACAGCCAGACGCCATCACGCCAGGTTAACGGGGTTGCCGCCCGGCGGGCGCTCATCCAGGCCAGACCGATGAAAAATGGCAGGCTGAACGCCATGCGCAGGGCCAGCAGGGTTTCTGCATCCACTCCGTATTGATAGGCCAGCTTGACCAGAATTGCCTTGAAAGAAAAGCCGATTGCCGCCACCACGGCGCATAACAAGCCAATCCGGTCCAAGCCAGGATGGGCATCCGACGGACCGCCGGCTACGGGCGGCGGGGTTGGATCTTTTTCGGTCATCAGGGTGTTCTCTTCTGTTTGAGATTGGTTATTATCCTATTGCAAACAGGGGAACAACCGCTCTCAAAACGCCGCGCCCGCGACGCCATGAACTCCCTGGTGGTGAGGACGATGACCAAAATGATCGTTATTGCGAAATACAGTCTTTTCTTAGGACTGCTGTTGTTGACCGCTTGTGCGGCGCTGGACGGTATGGATGCGGACGACCACAAGCGGATTCCCGTCGGCACACGGATCGATCTACGCCAGAATCTGACGATTCCTCCTGGACAGGCCGGCGTCTTCGTGCCAGGAACCGCCATTGGCGACCGCTACCGTTATGAAGCGGCGTGTCGACTGGAAGTCCGCTCTATTGATAATGCTCCACGAACGGTGGCTGCCGATCAATTTACCGTTGTGCGCTTCAATCAGGAATGGGAACGCTTTTCTCAGCAACCAACCGGTCTGCGCTACGCCAGTTTGCGAGATCATGACGGCCCGGCCTTGCTGCGATTCACGACGAATCTATACCTGCATTCTGATCGTCAACCCGAGGTCTTCCGGTTGGTGTGCAGCCATTTGCAGGACAGTGCGCAACAACCGCGCTATTTAACCGTGGAAGAAATCCGTACCGTCCTTGCGCCAATCATGACGCTGCATTGATGAGCACGCTACCGTGGCACGGCTTAACGATCAACAAGTTCACTCAAAAAATCAGCGTTATCGAGTCGGAATGGATGATGTTTTCATTGAGTTGATTTTGCAGAGTCATCCTCTTTCTCCAAACGCAAGGGTTGTTCCTCGGATTCGGTTGCATTGCGCGTTGACGGCTCTGAGTGATCCGGTAGAACCCGGATCGCGTTGCTCATAGCCGGACGTTCGGCCTTTCCAGAGAAGGTCTGGTTGGCATTCTGGCTCATCTCGCCGCCGTGGGCGTTGGTCGGGCAGGGCGTATCCTGATAGAGAATCCGCCCATTATTCTCAACACACTTGTTAACGGCCATGGCCGGCGTGGTTAGCAGACTCAACAGCACGATGCCCGCCCAATTCCTGCATTTCATGATATTTCCATTCCGAATTCTTAAAAAGTAATGAGAGTCGGTATTATTACTTCACGGGCAGAATACGCAACAGTGCGCCATCGTCCTCGTCGGTCAGTACATACAGATAGCCATCCGGCCCTTGGCGCACATCACGCACGCGTTGCCCAATGGTGAGTTTTTCCTCGTTGACCACCTGGGTTCCGTCCAGCTCCAGGCGGCGGATCTGCTGAAACTTCAGTGCGCCACTGAACAGATCGCCTTGCCATTGCGGATAGACATCGCCCGTATAAAAGGTTAATCCGCTGGGCGCCTTGGACGGCGTCCAGACCCGGATGGGATCGGTCATGCCGGGGCGTGTCGTTTCATTCGAAATTTTCGGACCCCAGTATTCGATGCTGTAGGTCACTTCTGGCCAACCGTAGTTATGTCCTCCCTCGATCACATTGAGTTCATCGCCGCCGCGCGAGCCGTGTTCATTGGCCCAAATGCGCCCGCTGACCGGGTCGCGGGCCAGACCCTGAATGTTGCGGTGACCGAAGGTCCAGATTTCCGGTTTGGCCCCCTTTTGGTTGACAAAGGGATTGTCTGGAGGCGGCGTCCCATCGTCCTTGAGCCGCAACACCTTGCCAAAGTGCGTCCCTGGATTCTGCGCCTGATTGCGGATGTTTTCGCCATTGAAGCTGAGCGGCGGATTGCCGCCATCGCCGATGCTCATCAGCAGGCTTTTATCAGGTAGCCAGACGATCCGCGAACCAAAGTGTTGTCCACCGGATTTGGCGTCGGCATTTTGGAAAATGACCTGGGTATCGCGCAGAGCGTGGCCATCGAAGCGTCCACGCGCCAGCGCCGTGCGGTTGGCTTGTGGATCGCCGGTCGCAAAGGTCAGGTAAATCAGCCGATTTTCGGCGAAGTCCGGATGCAGCGCGATGTCCAGCAATCCGCCCTGTCCTGAAGCCAGGATTGGCGGTAACCCGGCGACCGGTTCCGGCTCAAGCTTGCCGTTCCGAACTAATCGCAGACGACCAGCGCGCTCGGTAATCAAGGCTGAGCCGTCCGGCAGCCAGGCAATCGACCAGGGATGACGGAGACCGGCGACGACGACTTCGGTGCACCAACCCTGGGCTTCCGGGACATCCGCGCTGATCGGCGCCGGGCCGGTCTGCGCTGTACAAGCTACGCTTGACAGGCACAGCAATCCTGAAGAAATGAGTAGCATGTAACCTTTCATCGTGAATTTTCCCATCAGCGCGGATTAATCGGGAGGCAGCGTTCAGACCTC
>JAGRHK010000022.1 GCA_020444985.1 Candidatus Competibacteraceae bacterium | reverse complement strand
GGTGTTGGAAATCCTGCGTGAAACGCGCCACCAGGTCGCGGTGATCATGCCGCCCGCCTGGAACCGCTTTCCGAATGCCTTCACCCATATCTTCTCCGGTGGGTATGCGGCCGGCTATTACAGCTATAAGTGGGCGGAAGTGCTGTCGGCGGACGCTTTCAGCGCCTTTGAGGAGCAGGGTATTTTTGATGCCGCAACCGGCGCTCGTTTCCGAGAGAGTATTCTGGAGGTGGGCGGCTCACGGCCAGCCCTGACCAATTTTGTCGAGTTCCGGGGGCGGGAGCCGTGGATCGAGCCGTTATTGCGGCTGAGTGGCATCGTCGCCTGAAGCCGGATCGGCCGGATAAACCTCGACCCGGTTGCGGCCCTTATTTTTGGCGACATAGAGCGCCTGGTCGGCGACTTTGAAAAGCTCTCTGATGTCCAAGCGACCGTTGGCAAGGACACAACCACCGACGCTGACCGTGAAACGCAATGTGCCGCCATTCGCCAGCGGCAGCGCCGTTTGCTCAATCGCGCTCCGTAACCGCTCAGCGATTTTACAGGTGGCTGGAAAACCGGTCTGCGGCAACAGAATGGCGAATTCCTCGCCGCCGATGCGCCCGATGACGTCCACTTCGCGAAGTTGCGCACGGCACAACCGACCGATAATGCGCAAGACTTCATCGCCAAGCGCATGGCCGTGAGTGTCGTTGATCGTCTTAAAACGATCCGCATCCAGGACCAACAGACCGGTGGCCAACCGGTAACGGCTGGCGCGACGCAGCTCCTGTTTGCATAACTCAAGAAAATGCCTGCGGTTATACAAACTTGTCAGGCTGTCGGTAATCGCGAGATGCCGTAATTCCTCCAGCATCTTCTTACGTTCGGTAATGTCGGACAGGGTGCCTTCCACCCAGGCGTTGGCATATCGAGCATCCGGCGGATGCGCCTGCGCGTTGATTTCTACCCAAAGTATTTGCCCATCCTGGCAAAGCATCCGCGCCTGTAAGTATTTGACTCTGCCGTACTCTTCTAGAATATTGAATAAACGTTCCTTATCCTGATGGTCCACAAAAGGCCATTGCTCACCGCC
Source organism: Candidatus Competibacteraceae bacterium (assembly GCA_020444985.1). Lineage (GTDB taxonomy): Bacteria > Pseudomonadota > Gammaproteobacteria > Competibacterales > Competibacteraceae > UBA2383. The sequence goes on along the minus strand of JAGRHK010000022.1, from coordinate 10,006 downwards.
CTGGTGCGCCTGCAGGAATTTTTCCGGCGTTGTATAGCCCAGAATATGCGCCATAGCGGGATTAATGCAGAGCAATCCGCCGTGCAACTGGGCGATGAAAATCCCCTCGATCGCATTTTCGAACAGCGATCGGTATTTATCTTCGCTTTGCCGGAGCTGTTCATTGAGACGATTGAGTTCTTCTTGCATCCGGTCGCTAACCCGAATCAGATGACGAATGTGGCGCAGCAACCGGGCGTACTGCCGGGTCAGCTCAGTAAACGGCGCAGCGCAGGACCCCAGTGTTTTGTTGTGTAATGCCGCTTGCGCCGTTTCCAGCACCTGTTCTTCACTCTCCAGCAGGCTCGCCTCTGCACTCCTGGTATTCACGATAAATCCTCGGTTTGCTCTACCAGGTTGAACATGACCGTCTTCAGCTCTTCGCTGAAATCCTGACCACATTCCAGGATCGCTTCATTATCAGGGTCATAGCGCCAGTTAATCGTGACCAACACGCCGCTCTGTGCGGCATGCTCCAGCAGATCAAGAAAATTCAGCATGACCTTGGTGCTGCTGCTATTCAGGTAAAGAATTTCCAAATCGACCTGCACGGCTGCGCCTGAAGCGAGATCCGCCAGAAATTCTTTCAGCCAAGCAAACACCGGGGTATAGAACGCGGCGGCGTTTTCGGGATAAGACTCGCCCTTTATCGACAAGCGGCAAGTCTCGGCGTCAAATTCGAGGGCTGGTGAGGATCGGGTTGCTTCAATGACCAGCTTGTCCATTTAGATCACAACCCTCAAGGTAAAGAACACCCATTCATCAACAGCCGTCAATGTATACTGCAAGGGTGCGGTGGCCTTGCGCGCCATTTGAATGAGGCCAAGACCGCCACTGCCCCACTCCGTCAGCGGTTGGCGCAATTTTTCCTTGTGCAGCGCCTTCAATCCCATTTTATCCAAGGTACGCAACTGCTCCAACTGAGCGGTCAGCGGCCCGACATCCTGCGGCGCCAGCAGATTGCCTGAACTGATGACGTAATGCTCGTCATCGCGGGCAATAATGACAATACCTGAATTGATGATCCGCGCACCGTGCGGCTCCGACTCCCAGCGGCGCAGGTAATTGCCCACATTCTGCGCTTGCTCAACATACACGGCGAAAACATCCATCATTGCCGCGCGGCTTAACCGGGCATTTTCCAGGTAGTGGCGCACTGCATTGCCGAATTCTTCAACAATGCAGTGCGAAAATGGCCCACTGAAAACCATCAGGATACCCCGTTTACTGAGGTCGTCCCGCAACCGAACCAAGTCGAAATCCTTCATCAACGACCGCTCCTCTCGTTCTCCAGCCGAAAGCCCAGGACCGTGATATCGTCGCGTTGCGGCCGATCGCCCTGCCAATCCGCAAGCGTCTGTTCCAGAATTTCACGCTGAACCGTCAATGATTCGTCACGTTGCTTCTGCAACGCCGCCTGAAATCGCCGTTTCCCAAAACCATAGCCTTTTGGACCGCCCGCTTGATCCAGCAAACCATCACTGGTCAGGTAAAAGATCCGACCCGCCGGCGCTTCGATCCAGTGATTCCTGAAGGTCCAGTCCGAATCGGAACGACGGTACCCCAGACTGTGGCTATCGCCGGCAACAACCACCAGAGGCGTCTCCCCTGCATCCTGATAGAACAAATCAAACCGCGCTCCAGCAAAGCAAAGCCCTGGTTTCGACCATGACCGGTAACAAATTCCGGCATCCAGTCCGTTCTCAAACGCTTCGCTTCGGTCATCCCGGTTCAAGGTGGCGCGCAACAGGCCATGGACTTCCTGCAAAATTCGGGCCGGATCGTCGGCGCAGAGGGCGCTGGTCACATGGTTCAACACCGCATTCACCGCCATGGTCATGAACGCTCCGGGGACGCCGTGACCGGTGCAATCGACCACTGCAAGCAACCCGCCTTGTTCATCGATCCGGCAATAATAAAAATCGCCGCCGACCAGATCGCGAGGTTTCCAGATCAGAAAATAATCCCCCAGCGCCTGCTCCAATACTTCAGGCGGTGGCAACATCGCCTGCTGGATCAGTTGCGCATACTCAATGCTGTCGAGCACCTGACGGTGCGCGGTCGCCAGCGCCTAGTGCGCTTGCTGGAGTTCCCCAGTGCGCTCTTCGACCCGCTGCTCAAGCTGTTCGGTGTGTCGGCGCACAGTCAAAGTCATCGTGTTGAAAGCGTTGCTTAAAGCGCCGATTTCGTTGTCGTTGTCAACGATAGCCATTGGCCGGTAATCGCCAGCGGCGACCGCTTGCGTGGAGTGATGCAATTGCGCCAGCGGATTGAGCACCAAGCGGTTCAGCAACAGGGCAATCGCGACGGCCAGCGTCAATAGCGAGAATGCGAGCAGGATAGCGAACGGCGTGAACTGCCTGACATTGTAGATATGCTCGGTATCGACCAGCGCTAGCGCAAACCAATCGATTTCGGCCAGATAGGCGATGGCCGCCAGATGGGACTGGCCGCTGATCGTCAACGGCAACACCGCGATCGGGATTTGAGCGCGGCGGAGTTGCTCCAACCGTTCACTGAGCAGCGTTTGCTCTTCTGGCGAAGCCAGTAGCCGATAGAGGGTGCTGCGCGCCTCCTTGCTTTTGGCCACGGTGTTGAAATCGATATAGGCGCGTTGGTCATACGCCTTGATCGCCCCATCACGATCCAACAGCAAAGTCCGCACGCCTGGGCGATCCTCATGCAGCGCCGCCTGGATAAAGCGATCCAGCTCCAGACCCGTGCCGCCAACGCCGAGCTTCTCCTCGCCATCGCGGATGATGACGTTAAACCACAGCTTGTAGACATCCAGCGACACATCGTAATCGACATTCAAGTCGAAATTCGCCACCCTGGCCAAGGTGGAAAAGTACCATTGATCGCTGGCGCGGGCAGGATCAAGCGTTTGGACCAGCTCCCTGCCGCGATAGTCGTCGGCGGCGCTGTTGTGGTAATAGTTTCTGGATGCGTTGATCACGAAGAAAAAGCTGTGGTCCGCAAAATAGCGGCGGTAACTGTCCAGCTCGGCCAGAGCGGCGGTCCGAAGATCGGCATCGTATTCATCCCGCACCCAGCGCTTGAGCAGCGGTGAATCCGCAAGTTTTCGCGCCAGCGCCAGTTCGCGCTGAATGGGTCCCAACAAGCGATCTTTCTGGCGCAATACATACTGAATCGCGAAATTTTCGCCCAGTTGCTGGGTCACGCCGTGCAAAACCCAGGCAAACAACGCTAGCGCCCCCAAGCCCGTGATCAGGTAGATCACTACAATCCAGACAAGAAATTGACGCTTGAGTCCGAAAAAACCAGGATACCGGACCGGTGAAGAGATCATCATAAAAGTGCTAAGACGCTAAGGGCGAAGGGTTAAACTCCAGGCGCCAACCTGAAGTAATCGAATGCAATCCTGAAAATCCTTACTGCCGATTCATTATAAGCCCTTGCCATAGAGAGGAAATGATGACAACCCTGAAGTATTTGTCTAAAACGATCCTGTTGCCCCTGATCCTGATCCTGAGTCCTGCACTCTTGCGGATGGCCAACGCCGATCCGCCGTCTGCGGGCGGTTCTCCGTCCGGCGAAATTTACGCAGTGACTGGGGTTGCGCGGGATGATGCGCTAAATATCCGCTCACGGCCTGAAGCCAGCGCTGCGCGGGTCGGCGTTATTCCACCCGATGGGACCGGCATCCGGCTGCTCGGCCCCACAGCCAAGGTCGGCTCATCCACTTGGCGCGAAATCGAATATCAGGGAATGCGCGGCTGGGTCAATGCCCGTTTTCTGGCAGCGCCGCCTGCGAGGCCAGATACCGACGGGCTGGAGATGGATTTGCAATGCCTGGGCACAGAACCCTTTTGGAATATGCATATCCAGGGGTCGCGTATGGAACTCGACCGGATGGGCAACAAAACCTCCTTCACGGTTTCAGCGCCCGTCGCATCCGCAAACCATGCGAACATCTGGTCAATGACCTTTGCAAATCCGGCGACCGGTGCGCATGGGGTGGCCTTTGTGGAGCGCACCGGTCATTGTAGCGACGACATGTCCGATCACCGGTATGAATACACCCTGCGGACGCGCTTTGGAGACGACGCCGTGCTGTCTGGGTGCTGTAACCGGAAACCTTGAGAGCTAAACGTCCTCTCACTCATCCCTTTCCTCTTGCAGATGCGGGGAGTTTATCCGCGCTACTTCCAAAGCGCGCGCGCCAGGGCCTGTTGCGTCTTGGCGTCAGCCACGCCCTTGCTGGCAGCATTGATCTGTTTGCGCGTCTGAAATTCCTCCACGGCCGTTTGCGTCTTATTGCCAAAATCGCCGTCAACCACCAGCTTGCTGCTGCCCGCCAGTTTCAAAAGCTGCTGCAGCGCCTTGACCTTGTTGCCCTTGTCCGATTTTTTCAACGAAACGGCTTGCTCGCCTAGCGCCTTGATCAACGCCTCACGGGTTTTTTCATCAAGACCTTTTTCCGTGTGTAAGCTGCGCTTCTTTTGAAAGTCCCGCAGCGCTCCCGAAGTCTGCTGTCCCAGCAGACCATCGATCTGCAAATCCGCGCCCAGCAATACCAGGACGCTTTGCAAAATCAGCACCGGTTTCCCTTTGTCGAGAATTTGCGTTGTCTTGTCAGCGCGCGGCGGCGGTTCGCCTGGGGTAGCGGTAATGGGCGCGGTGCTGGTGCTGCCCGTCATGTAGCCGGAAGAGTCCAAACCCAGGACGATTTTGTATTTGAAAACGGGACAGGCCTTGGCGGCAACTTCGCGATGACCGCGAAAACGGATTTTTTTATCCGGATAGGCGGCGTCGACGCTCTTGCAGAAAGCGATCAGTGATTCGAATTGTTTTTGGGTAAACAACGCCTCCTTGAGGCCATGCAGACAGATGGCAATCGTACCGGTGTTGTAGGGGGCTTGCGCGGCCGGCGTTTTTTCCACCGGGCGGCCCGTCTGAATATGGCCCGCCTTGGTGATGAAATAGTGGTAGCCGACATCATTCCAGCCATTGCCATTCACATGCCAATTGCGCATCACCGAGACATCATCATGGTTCGCCTTGTCCGAGGCCGAACAATGCACAAAGACCGTATCAACCTGACGATTCGGCGCTTTAAAGTCGATGGCGGCCCCGTGGTTCCAGGTAGGAGTTGTTACTTTCATAAGATCTGCTCCAGCCAGGTTTTTCCCAATAATGATTCATGATTGACCTTGAATATTATAGTGCAGGCTCACCCACAATGAAGCGCACATCCGTGGCCAGCATCCCCGCGCAACGCGCGGCTTCCAGACCCGCATCGGCATCCTCGAAGACCTGGCAATCACGGGGTTCGACCTGGATGCGGCGCGCGGCTTCCAGAAACAGATCGGGCGCCGGTTTGGGCGGCAGGCCATCGTCAGCGGTCAACACGACGGGAAATAACGCCCACAATCCCGCTGCCCGCAACGCCCGTTCCACATTGGCGCGATTACTGCCGGAAACCACGGCCATCGGCAAATGCCCGTGGTAACGTCGCGCCAGGGCTGCAACCGGTTCAATCGGCTGCGCTTGATCGAGCAGGAGATAGGTTCGGTGTTCTTTATCTTCCGTGAATTTTTTAATATCAAGCGCCTGGCTGAATTCAGCATTGTACAGAGCGACAATACGATCCGTCGGTTTGCCATTATGCCGGATCAGAAATTCCATCGGGCACGTCAGACCCCGTTCAGCGAACGTTGCGTCCCAAGCCGCGTAGTGCAAGGGCAGGTGTCCGCCAAGGTCCCGTCGCAATCGAAAATCAGACCCCGAATATCGGCGGGGACCTCCAATCGGGGTACAGGATCGAGGTCAGCCATTTCAGACGCCTCCAGGACGCGGCGGGGTGCGGGAAGCAACCGGCGGAACCGCTATCTTCGCTTCCTCTTGCTCTTCTTCAGGCTCGGCGAGCGCTTCCAGAGACAGCCGCGCCCCTCCCGGTTTCGCCGTATTGGACACACCGCCGGACAAATTGATGCGCAGGCGCAGATTATTGGCGGAGTCCGCATTTTTGATCGCTTCTTCGAAACTGATCTTGCCCGCCTGGTGCAACTCAAACAGCGCCTGATCGAACGTCTGCATACCGACCCCGGTGGCTTTTTCCATGATTTCCTTCAGGCCGGCGACTTCGCCGCGCTTGATCAGAGTTTCCACCATCGGTGAATGCAGCAGAATCTCAATTGCCGCGACCCGTTTGCCATCCACGGTAGGGATCAGGCGTTGCGAGACAAAAGCGCGCAAGTTGGAAGAGAGATCAGTCAGCAATTGTGGCCGTCGTTCCTCTGGAAAGAAGTTGATGATGCGATCAAGCGCCTGGTTAGCGCTATTCGCATGCAGGGTGGAAATCGCCAGATGGCCCGTCTCCGCGAACGCCAGCGCGTGTTCCATGGTCTCGCGGTCGCGAATTTCGCCGATCAGAATGACATCCGGGGCCTGGCGCAGGGTATTTTTCAAGGCGTCGGCATAACTCAACGTATCCACGCCCACCTCGCGCTGATTGATGACCGAACGCTTGTGACGATGCACAAATTCAATCGGATCCTCAATCGTAATGATATGGCCGCCGCTATTCGTATTGCGATGATCAATCAGCGCCGCCAGGGAGGTCGATTTACCCGAACCCGTGCCGCCGACGAACAGGATGAGTCCTCGCTTGGACATGATCACTTCAGTCAACACGGGTGGTAGACCGAGATCCTTGACATTGGGCAGGTCGGTTTTGATATTGCGAATCACCATCGACACTTCGCCGCGCTGCCTGAAGATATTGACCCGGAACCGCCCGATTTGCGGCTCGCTGATCGCCAGATTCATCTCCAGCGTCTTTTCAAACTCCTCGATTTGCGCCTGATCCATGACGGAATAGGCGATTTCCTTGACCCGGCCAGCGAGCAAGGGTTCTTTGTCCAGCGCCCGTAGCGTCCCCTGAAATTTGGCGCAGGGCGGCGCACCGGTGCTGAGATAAATGTCCGACCCATCATGGCGGGCCAATAACAGCAGGTAATCCTGAAGTTCCATGCCAGACTCTCTTTAACTAAAGTTGGACTTTAAAAAATTTGGGCTTTTAGCAACCATCGATCGCACAAATCGCGCGCGCCAGTAAACGGCAGCGACCCGTCTCTTCGGCAGCTGCCAGGAAAAACTTTCAAACGAGTATGCAGGTCATTGCGGCATAAGAAGCGAAAATGCCAGTTGCATGATTCCAAAAAGGCCAACATGATAAGCGTTACCGCATACAACAATAAACATTGAGATGCCAGGACATGTCCCATATTGTCATCCATCGTGATCATTCGTTCACCAGGGATCAAGCACGCGAAGTTGCAGAAACAATTGCTATGCAATTGGCGAACCGCTATGAAATCAATCACCACTGGCAGGATGATTCCCTGCATTTCGAGCGGCCCGGCGTCAACGGCCAGATCGATCTGGAACCGAGCGCGATCTGCATTAACGTGCGGCTGGGTCTTCTGCTGACACCGCTGAAATATCAGTTGGAACAACAAATTCATCGAGAATTGGACACGATATTCGGAGCGCCGCCCGACCCGGTTTGAACGGCCAGAGTTCTTGCTATGAAAACTGTACCCATCCGCGTGGCCTGGCTGGGAGAACAAAATTGCCGCGATTGCGCTGTGCGCAGCTCGGCCTTGTTCGCCGGCCTGGGAGAAGTGGATTTCGGCGCGCTGCATCAACCCATCGAGGATATCATCCTGGAGACGCCAGCCGCGTTGTATCGCCTCGGCGAACGGGGACGGACCGTGTTCACTCTGCGGCAGGGATTGATCAAGCTGGTCAAGTATCTGCCCGATGGCAACCAGCGTATCGTGCGCCTGCTGCGCCGGGGCGATACCCTGGGGTTGGAAGCGCTGTTGAGTCAACCTTACCCACATGACGCCATCGCCCTGACGCGTTGCGAGATTTGCATGATCCCTGTCAGTCTGGTGGAGCGCTTAAGCCATGAACAGTCGCAGTTGTGTCAGGAGCTGATGACGCGCTGGCAGCGGGCGCTGGCGGAGGCGGATCGCTGGCTGGCGGAATTTTCCACAGGCACCGCGCGTCAGCGCGTGGCGCGGTTGTTATTGTGGCTGTCCGAAACCGCGCCGGAGCAACCGGTCCCCCTGTTTGGCCGGGAAGATTTGGGCGCCATGCTGGGATTGACCACCGAAACCGTGAGCCGCACGATCGCCGAACTGCGCCGAACCCGCCTGATTCAGGAAGCGCCTCATAACCAATTGACGTTCGACCCACTGGCCTTGCGCCGTATTAGCGAAGGCATGGTTTGACGACAGCTCAACCTCGCCAAGTTGGTGGTCGCGAGTTTCCATTTTTACCTCAACGTCCGTTCTGGCAGCTTCAATAACCACCGGCCAGCATTGGTGAGCTGCTGGCGCAACAGTGTCCAGTTTTCATCCCGCTTGCGCTGCTCCAGACAACGCAGGAACCGGACTTTCCCCGCTTCATCCTGTCGGGCGAGAATCGCTGCCCATAGCGCATCGTCGATGTTGTACACCCGCCCCTCGGCTAGGCAAACGGGAATGACGCTGGCGACCGGAACCGCCAAATCGTCTGCAATGACTTCGATGGCTGCGCGGATATGGGTGGCCTTGGCGCTTTGAGGATGTAGCAAGTCATAGGGCGGTTGCCATTCACGATGGGGACGCAACTGATCAATATGGCTGACTACGACTAACAATGGCGGTGATCGGTGCTCCAGATTTGCGGAAAGGCCAGCGCGCAACCCGTCCAGACATGAGCGGTCCGGCTGTCGGTCGGGACGATGGGCAGCGCAGACCCAGAGAATCAGGTCAGATGCCATGGCGGCTTTCCACAAGGTCTTTTCATTGAACGCGTCGGCATCACAGCCTGGCGTGTCCAGGATCAACGCGGCGGTCAGCCCTTCACGCGCCAGGCGGTAGGGTTGCAACCCCGGCGTCGTATCCGGCAATACATCGGTCGCCGCAGTCAACTTTCCGAATAATGCGTTGATCAAACTAGATTTTCCAGCATTCGCACGCCCCATGACCGTGATGCGCAAAGGCTCGTCCGTTCCAGAATCACTCTTGGCCGCCTGGGTCATATCCTGCTGAGAAGCGGGGGTCCGCGTAGCCTCCGGCGCTTCATCGCTCAGCGTCAATCGTCCACTATAGAGTTCAATGGCGTAATAACCGACTTTGCGGACGTATTCCCGTAACAGCCAGCGCTGGGTTTCCCCCCAAGCCTGGCCATACGCCTGGCCGCGCAGATGACCCCAAGCTTCGCTTAATAGCGCATCCAGCGGATTGACGACCAGCCGGCCTGCACGATAGAGATTCACCAACCGTTCAGCGGCGTCCTTCCAGCGCCAGGCGCGCGCCAGATCGCCGATGGTGAGCCGATGACTGAGCGGAATGTGTGCGGTGACCATGATGCGCAGATCGCGACTGGCGCGTTCGATGATCAACAGGGTGTGCGGCACCGTCAGTTCCAGCAGGGGTTGCTCTTCCGTCGGATGGTAGTAACGCGCTACAGTATCCAGCGTGTTCCGACCCAGCGCCCACAGGCGGCCCCCGTCGTGCAGCGGCCAGTCTTCCGGATTCGCATCTTCGGCCAACCGTTCGACAGCCGCCCAAGCCCCATCCGCTCTGGGCGGCCAACAGGGATCAGGCGCGGTATCGACATCGGCCAGCAGGCGGCGATTTTTGCGTAACAGCCAATATTGCAATCCATAACCGGCGGCGCTGCACAACAGCATCGCCGCCAGCCACACGTACAGGGTTCCGGTTTGCCACAGCCAGAAAGCGCCTAAGGGCAGCAGCGCAGCAACCGGCAACGCCCATAACAAGAGCGCGATCAATCGCAAGCGATTTAGGCGGTTGAACGGGATCATTGATGATCTACACTGCCTACCATTAAAAAGCGCACTGTTGCAGGATGGACCTTGCTACGCTCATCTATCCTGCCGGAGCGTGGAAATTCGAGAAAAGCTCAAGCGTAGCGGTATTATAGT
>JAGRHK010000229.1 GCA_020444985.1 Candidatus Competibacteraceae bacterium | reverse complement strand
AAAGCTTGCGCGAGAAAATGCGCGCAGGAGGTTTTGCCGTCGGTGCCGGTAATGCCCACGACAGGGATATGCCGAGAGGGTTCACCGTAAAAACGACTGGCGATCTCTCCCATCTTGCGTCGCAGTTCCGGGATCGCCAGCAGTAATAAAGAATCGTCACCCGGCAAGGCTTCCTCCCAGGGCGGTTCCCACAGCACCGCCAGCGCCCCGGCGGATCGCACGGCTTCCAGGAATTCCAAACCATGCCGCTGGCCGCCGCGCACTGCGAAAAAAACATCTCCCGCACGCACGTCTCGACTATTGGTCGTTAAACCTATCGCCAGACGATTTGCCCATGACTGCGGCGTTTCAACCACCTCTTTCAGCAATTCGCCCAACGTCATGCTCATGGCGTCGCCTCCGCAGGCGGAACCGTTCCGGCAATGTTCATGGTCGGCATATCGTCCGGGGTGACATTCAGGACGCGCAACACTCCACCCATAGTCTGACCAAACACCGGCGCCGCCACTGCGCCACCGTAGTACGCGCCTCCCTTGGGTTCATCAACGATAATCACCATCGCCAGGCGGGGATTACTGGCAGGCGCCATGCCCGCGAATAGGGAAAAATAGCGGTGTTTAGCATAGCGTCCGTTAACGATCTTATGGACTGTACCGGTCTTGCCGGCTACGCGATAACCGGGAACATTGGCTTTGGCTCCGGTCCCCTGACGGGTCACCGCCTGCTCCAGCATCACTCGCACTTGTTGCGTGGCTTTGGCCGACAGCACCCGCCGTTCATCGGCTGGATCAAGCGGCTCTTCGCGCTTGAGAATAGTCAATGGTCGTCGGATGCCATCCGTCGCCAACACCACATACGCTTGTGCCAGTTGCAGCATGTTGACCGACAAGCCGTACCCGAAGGAATGGTTAGCGTGTCCGATTTCGCCGCCCCACTTGCTGTAGTGGCGCAACACGCCAGGCTGCTCGCCAATCAATCCTAATCCGGTTAGCGCGCCGAAGCCGAGATTCTTATAAAGTTTCCACAGTCGTTCCGCCGGGAGCGACAGGGCGATTTTGCTGGTGCCGACATTGCTAGATTTGCTAATAACGTGCGTGACGTCAATGGTTCCGTAGTTATGAACATCACGTACGCGATGACGACCCACCTTGAGCCAGCCTGGGGCAGTATTGATCAGCGTCCCCGGTTTCCATTTACCGCTTTCCAGGGCCATCGCGATGGTGAAGGGCTTCAGGGTCGACCCCGGTTCATAGGCATCTGTGACGGCGCGATTACGTAAAAGATCGCTTTTCAGATTGGCGCGATTGTTGGGATTACCGGCCGGTTGATCGACCATCGCCAGAATTTCCCCGGTCTGCACGTCCACGACTACCGCCGAACCGGCGCTGGCGTTATGCCCCACAACAGTTTCCTTGAGGGCGCGATAAGCTTGGTACTGCAAGCGCCGGTCGATGCTGAGCGTCAGTTTCTGGCCCGGTTGTGGTGACCGGATATTTTCAATATCTTGGACAATGCGGCCCAGCCGGTCCTTGATCACCCGCTTTTGACCAGGGATGCCTCGCAGTTGGGCATCAAAGGTTTTTTCCAGCCCCTCTTGCCCTACGTCATCGATGTCGGTAAATCCCAGCAAATGGGAAGTGACCTCGGCATCGGGGTAGTAACGGCGATATTCGCGTTGTGAGTACACCCCGGGAATATCAAGCTGCAGGATGCGCTCAGCGCGATCCGGCGCTAAATGCCGGCGCAGATAAACAAACTGACGGGTTTGGCGTCCCGCCAATTTCCCTTCTAAATCCGCCGTGGTCATCTCCAGCGCCGCCGCCAGTTCCGGCCAGTGCTGCCGCTGTTCCAGCAATTCCGCAGGTTGCGCCCAGATAGAGTCCACCGGTGAACTAACCGCCAAAGGTTCGCCATTGCGGTCAACAATCATGCCCCGGTGCGCCGATGTCTCGACAACTCGCAAAAAGCGTTCATCACCCTGTCCCTGTAGAAAATCCTTGTGTACAAGCTGCAAATAGCCGGCGCGCGCGACAATACTCGCCGTCGCCAACGCCAACAGGCTCAAAATCAGTCCGACGCGCGGACTCGTTCGGGTCAGAATTTTTTGTAACCATGTCTCCGTCGCGCGATTCCTGCGACGGTTACGGGAACTATTTCTTGCTCGGTTCATAAGGCGTGATATACAAAACTTCGCCAGGATTCGGGATACGCATATTCAGCCGCGTGCGCGCTGCTTTCTCGACGGCGATATCGGTGACCAGCGTACTCTGCTCGAGTTGTAATAATTCCCATTCGATCTCCAGTTGATCTCGTTCCGCTTGCCGTTTCTGAATTTCGATGAACAACTGTCGATTGGCGTGGTGGGTGTAAACCACACCCACGCCCGAGGCAAGCACCGCCCCCGCCAATAGCACAACCTGGCTAAATGGGCTGATCATGCGAGCCGTTCCGCCACGCGCAGGAGCGCGCTGCGCGCGCGCGGGTTTGCCGCTACCTCGGCTCTGTCCGGGCGCGCGGGTCGGCCTATCAACCGCAACGTTCTGCCCTCTGGCGCTCCGACGACAGGTAGATCCAGCGGCCATTCACGCCCGTGGGCCTGTTCCCGCATGAACTGCTTAACCAATCGGTCCTCCAGCGAATGAAAGCTGATCACGGCCAGCCGACCGCCTGGCGCCAGAATTTGCACTGCCTGCGGTAGAACCGCCGCTATTTCGCCTAACTCATCATTAACGACGATGCGTATTGCTTGAAAAGCCCGTGTTGCTGGATGCTTGCCCGGTTCCCGAGTCGTTACCGCAGCAGCGACAATTCCTGCCAAGCGTCTCGTTGTCAAAACAGGCGCTTGCTGACGAGCGGCAACAATCTCGCGAGCAATACGCCGGTGAAAGCGTTCCTCGCCAAATTGCGCCAGTACGCGGGCCAGCTCAACTTCCGTCACTTGCGCCAACCATTCCGCCGCGCTGCAACCGGTCGTCGGATCCATGCGCATATCCAGCGGTCCATCTCGGGTAAAGCTGAATCCGCGCCCGGGATCATCCAACTGTGGCGATGACACGCCCAAATCGAACAGGATGCCGTTTACCCGACCGGTCCATCCCCGTTCAGCGACCACCTGGGCCAGTTGGCTGAAGGGTCGCCGCACGAAGGTCAGGCGGCGATCCCCGCCAAAACGGACTCGCGCACATTCCTCGGCTGCGGGATCTCGATCCATCGCCAGCAAACATCCCGCTGGACCCAGTCGCTCCAGAATGGCTCCAGCATGACCACCCCGGCCAAAGGCGCCATCCACGTAGCGCCCGTCCGGCGTAATCGCCAGCGCTGCCAGCGTTTCTGTCAATAAAACCGGTTGATGCGACCGTTTTTCCGCATCTGTCATCTTTCAAAACGCCAGTGAGTCGAGGTCAGGCAGCGGTTCGCTATCATCCTCCCCGCTACCGGCCAGTAATGTCTCGCGCCAGTCATGCCACGCCTGTTCATCCCAAATTTCAAACTTGTTGCCTTGCCCTACCAGCGCCACGCGCTTGTCCAGATGCGCAAATTCCCGCAGCGGCCCTGGCAATAGAATGCGGCCATTGGCGTCCATACCGCATTCTTCCGCATGCCCTAGCAGCAGGCGCTTGAGCGCGCGGGCGCGGGAATGCGTGCTGGAAAGCTGGATAAGTTGGCGCTCGACGTCTTCCCAGACCGGCAGGGGGTACAGCAACAGGCAACGGTCGAAATCCACAGTCAAAATCAATTGACCTGCTGCTAGGTCCAGCAGCAGTTGGCGGTAGCGAACTGGTATCGATAACCGGCCTTTGCTATCCAGGGATAACGAGCTGATGCCTCGAAACAATCTTGTTTCCCTCATGTGTCGGGGCGCCCCGGTATCCCACTTCCCCCCACTTTTTACCACTAAACTATAGGAAGATGAACCCCATGCTGTCAAGAAAATCTATGAAGCAACTTTAATTAAAAATCCTTAATATGTAATAATTTACATTAATTGACGGACAACAGGCAGTAATTTCATTCCACCAATGATCGGGAACTGGCATTTCATAACCCTGAAATTATCTGGATATGCGACAATTGAACGGCAGTATCCGTCGACATGATCACCGCTATGCGGGGCATGCCTTGTTAAA
>JAGRHK010000228.1 GCA_020444985.1 Candidatus Competibacteraceae bacterium | reverse complement strand
GATCTGTTGCACTGGATGACTCGGCAAGCCTGGGGCTTGTACCGCTATGCCCGCTTGACGCACCTGATTATTCCCGATCCTGTTATGGAGCATCCTGTCATGTCTGACGCCATCCCCAATAGCGCCTATGGTCGCTATGTCCGCGAACATGCGGATTTCTTTCGCCGCCCCGAATTGGTGGTCGCCTTCCTGACCGGTTGCTACGCCTCGCAGGTGACTTCTGTGCAGCGCCAGGAACGCGGCGCCGATCCATTCACCAAGAAATTCATTGGTCGGTTGCTCAACCGCCAGCATTTGCAACGACTGTACCGTGAAGGCCACGGCAAATTGGCCCAGTACGGCAAGTTGGGTTATGTCATCACCGGGCTGGATCCGGATCTGGCTAATGCCTGGGTCGCGTGCGGCGAAAACTGGGCGATCAGTGATGAAGAAGCCACCTTTGCCTTTACCATCGGCTACAGCTTGGCGTATCGCATTGGGCAACTTGAAAAATAAGCGTTTCTGATTTCAATGTATTAATCCTTAAGGAAAATAATCCATGACTACCATCACGAACCGCTACGAAATGCTGTTCCTCTACGAAGCCAGGGACTGCAATCCCAACGGCGATCCGTTGGATGAAAACCGTCCGCGCACCGATCCCGAAACCGGCGAAGCCACAGTCAGCGATGTGCGGATCAAACGCACCGTGCGCGATTACTTTGTGAGCCTGGAGCCGGATGTGGAAAAACGGCTGGCGGCGGGTCGAGAAGTGCTGATCCGCGATACGCTCAAGGCCGATGGCTATCTGTCCGAGGGCAAGGATCGCGCTGAGCAATTTTTAACCGACGTCGCCAAAGGTAAGAAAGGCGAGGAGAAGCGCCGCGCCCTGCAAGAAGCAGTCTTGCGCGGTTGTGTCGATGCTCGCCTGTTCGGCGCGACCCTGCCTCTAGGTAAAAATGAGCCTTCCCTGCAACTGACCGGTCCCGTGCAATTTTCCGCCTTCAACCGCTCGCTGCACCGCGTTTCGCCGACCCTGGTGCAGCAGACCGCCGCCTATGCCGGCAGTGACAAAGGCAATCAGAAATCGTTCGCGGAACGCTGGTTATTGCCGTATGCGCTGATTGCAGCGTATGGGGTGGCCAACGAAACGGCGGCGCAAACCACCGGGTTGAGCGAAGCGGACCTTGATCTGCTGCTGCAAGGCTTATGGCGCGGGACTGCCGGGTTGAATACGCATTCCAAGCTCGGGCATGACCCGCTGCTGCTGGTTGTGGCGCAATATCAACCGGGCTACCGACTTGGCGCATTGTCCCGGCGCATCGCTCTGACCGATAAAACGGTTGAGGACACGGCGTTGCGCTCCACGCGCGATTACCGGCTGGCGGTTGGCGAGCTACTGGCGGCTTGGCGCGATTATCCGGCCCTGACCGGCTTGCGCGTATTGCAGGATGTGCGGCTGCAATGCCGGGCCGGCGAGCAAGCCGGTTTGTTTGCTGAACTGGCTGGACAAGCGGGCCTGCCTGTAACAGCGCTGGATGTTTAGCCATGCGCACCCTGGTGTTCGAGGTCTCGGGGGAGTATGGGCAATTCAAAAAGCCCTATTCCCCGATGAGTCCGGTGAGCTATCCCCTGCCGCCGCCGCCGGCGATCATGGGAATGCTGGGGGCGATTCTCGGCTATGGCAAAGAGACATATTCCCAGCAACTGGGCGGGGAACAGGTGCGGATCGCCGTGGGGCTACGCGCGCCATTACGGGTGTTCCGCGCCGCACTCAACCTGCTGCAAACCAAGGATGGCACTGATCGCTTTTTCCGGCCGCGCGCTGGGCAGAACACGCATACCCAGGTTCCGTTTGAATTTCTGCGCCAGCCGCATTTCCGCATTTATGTCGCTGGACTGGCGGAAGCGGTCGCGGATGAGCTGGTTGACCACTTGCGAGCGGGCCGCAGCGCCTACACCGTATCGCTGGGTCTGGCGCCCTGTCTGGCGGATCTGGCGTGGATTGGCGAGTGGTCGGCACAGGCGCTGCCGGCGGGCGAGTGGTCGGCACAGACGGCTGTTTCGCTACGAGACGATGTGGTCATTCACTACGAGGAAGGTCGTCATTACCATCGGTTACGGATTCCGGCCATGATGGATCATGAGCGCATTGTGCATCGTTATCAGGAAATCGTGTTGGCTGAAGACGGTCAGCCCATTCGCGGCCATAGTGAGGAAGGAGTGAGTCATGCCGTCGGTTCCGACACCATTGCTTTTCTCTGAAACCTTCGCGCACCCCGATGATCCGCTGCCGGAGCATCTGGAGCGCGTGGCCGAACGGGCGGCGGCCAGCATTGCGCCGGTGGCCCGGCGGGAAATTCACTGGATTGCTTTTATTGCCGGGCTGTTTCATGACTTGGGTAAAGCCACGCCGTGGTTTCAGGACTATCTGCTGCGCAATGGTCGACGTTCGGCGTTGAGCCATCATGCTGAATGCGGCGCGGTGCTTTGCTGGTGGTATACCGGGGAGCTGAACGAGCCGTTGTGGCT
This sequence comes from Candidatus Competibacteraceae bacterium, assembly GCA_020444985.1. Classification (GTDB taxonomy): domain Bacteria; phylum Pseudomonadota; class Gammaproteobacteria; order Competibacterales; family Competibacteraceae; genus UBA2383. The sequence continues at coordinate 1,620 of JAGRHK010000228.1, read as the reverse complement.
ACGGCTGGCGGCGTTCATTGCGGTGCGTCGTCATCATGGCGCTCTGCGGTTCCAGGATTGGCCGGATTTGTTCGAGCAGACCTGCGATACCTTCCGCGATCCGGAAGAAGCTTTGCCGATGCAGGTGGCTGCACTCGATTTGCCGGGCATTCATGACTGGCTGGTGGGGGTGGCGCAGCGGCATGCGGATTTTGGATTGCCGGAGCTGCTGGGGCCGCTGACAATGGACCGCATCACGGCGCGGTTGCGCGACCGGGCAGCGGGTGGTTCGAAGTTGCACAAGGCGTTTGGGCTGGTTGATGAAGCGCTGGCGATGCTGGCCGGGTTTGGCGCGCTGCTGGCGGTGGACAAGACTGATGCGGCGTTACAGGGGGGAAGAATTGCACGTCAAGCGCTACCGGCGGCAGCGGTGGCGGTGCATAAGGCGCGGGTGTGGGGCGATGCTGCGGGGCATAGACCGTTGCTTGATCAACGGCGGGAACAGATCGCGGCGACGGTGGCGGAGACTTGGTTGCAACATCGAGATACGCCGCTGCTCACTCTGACCGCGCCGACTGGGGGTGGCAAAACCTTGGCTATTTTACACGCCGCATTGCAAGTGCGGGCGCGCCTGGAAGCGCAACGAGGGAGTGCGCCGCGCATCATTTATTGTCTGCCGTTCACCTCGGTCATTGATCAGAACCATGCAGTGTTTCGCGCGGTGCTGCGGAGTAATGGTTTGCATGATCAGGAAGATTTGTTACTTAAACATCATCATTTAACTGAAAAGGTGTTTCGCACTGAGCAGGCGGAATATCAGGCGGACGGGGCGGGGCAACTGCTGACCGAGACTTGGCAGAGTGAGCTGGTGGTGACTATTTCTACCTTTCACCAATTGCTGTCTTCCCTGCTTAGTTCGCGCAACGCTAATGTGAAGCGCGCCGGGCAATTGACCGGGGCGCTGGTCTTGCTGGATGAGGTGCAAGCGTTGCCGTTGCGCTACTGGGAAGCGTTGCGACAGCTATTTTTAGCCGCCGCCCGCAGTCTGGGAACGCGCTTTGTGTTGCTGACTGCGACCCGGCCACTGATTTTTCAGCCGGGGGATGCGGTGGAGCTGTTATCGGATCATGCCGGGCATTTTCAGGCGATGACCCGCACTCGCTTGCATGGTCATCATCGGGAACCGCTGGCGGTGGATGAATTCGCCGAGCGAGTGATGGATGCGCTACGTCATGATGAACGGGCCACGCTGATCATCGTCAACCGGCGGCGGGCGGTGCGAACTCTGTTTGAAGCGCTCCGCGCGGAGTTGCCGGAACGACCGCTCATCGCATTATCGACGAACTTCACGCCGTTGGATCGCCGGGTGCGCATTCGCTTGATTCAGCGTTTGTTGCGGTGGGGTCAGCCGGTCATTGTGGTGACGACACAGTTGGTTGAAGCGGGAGTGGATTTCAGTTTTCCGATCGTGCATCGGGATTTGGGGCCGCTGGATTCGATCATTCAGGCGGCGGGGCGCTGCAATCGGCATGGCGAAAATGGCGTAGGGCCAGGGGAAGTGCATCTGTGGCAATTGCAGGCCCGCAAGGAGGATGGAACTTTGGGCGAAAAACTCTGGCAGCGTGTGTATGACAGCGCCTT
>JAGRHK010000227.1 GCA_020444985.1 Candidatus Competibacteraceae bacterium | reverse complement strand
CTGATGGAAACTTGGAATGTAATGGTTCACTCCCCGTACCGGCTTGCGGGCGAACGGTTGGAGGAGGGGAGGAGATGCGATGCTGGTCTTGAAACGATTGAATGCAGAGGATGGGAGCTGAAGCACAATGAAAGCGGCTGACCTGACAAGCACGCGCATGACCGCCAGCGAACGCCGAGCAGCGGTTTGGCTGGCGGGCGTTTTTTCCTTGCGCATGCTGGGTTTGTTCATGATCCTGCCGGTGTTTGCGCTGTATGCGGAACGATTGCAGGGCTACACGCCTGCGCTGGCTGGGCTGGCGATTGGCATTTACGGTTTCAGCCAGGCAATTTTACAAATCCCCTTCGGTTTCCTATCCGACCGTTATGGGCGTAAACGCATCATTTATCTTGGCTTATTGATCTTCGCCCTGGGTAGCGTCGTTGCGGCGCTGGCCGATTCCATCTGGGGCGTGATTCTCGGCCGCGCCTTGCAAGGCGGCGGCGCGGTATCGGCGGCGGCGCTGGCGCTGGCCGCAGACCTGACCCGCGAAGAACATCGCATTAAGGTAATGGCGTTCATTGGCATCACGATTGGCCTGTCATTCGCGATTTCAATGGTACTCGGCCCGGTGCTCAACGGCTGGATCGGCGTACCCGGCATTTTCTGGCTGACCGGCGTACTGGCGCTGGTCGGCATGGTCGTGGTGCGGTTTCGGGTGCCCGATCCGGCGGTCAGCCGCATTCATCGCGATGCCGAGCCGGTCGCTTCCCAATTCGGTCGGGTGCTGGGCGATGGCCAGCTCTTGCGCCTTGATTTTGGTATTTTCACGCTGCACCTGTTATTGACCGCGACCTTCGTGGCCGCGCCGCTGGCTCTACGCGATGCAGGTCTGACCAGTGATCAGCACTGGCGCGTCTATCTGCCAGCGTTAGTGCTGTCGATCGTGGCGATGACGCCGTTCGTGATCATCGCCGGCCAACAGCGCTGGATGAAGCCGATCTTTCTGGGGGCGATCCTGACCTTGGCGCTCACTGAATTCGGACTGCTGACCTGGTGCGATGATGTGTTGGAAATCGGCGGGTTGCTCCTGGTATTTTTCGCCGCGTTCAATCTGCTGGAGGCAACTCTCCCTTCCTTGATTTCCCGAATGGCGCCCCCTGACGCCAAAGGCACGGCAATGGGAGTTTACTCCAGCAGTCAGTTCCTGGGCGCTTTTACCGGTGGAGCGCTGGGCGGCGTGTTGCATGGACGCTTTGGGCTCCAAGGGGTATTCGCGTTTGCCGCGCTCGGCGCGCTGAGCTGGCTGTTAGTGGCGTGGACGATGAAGAATCCGCACCATCTCAGTAACCGCCTGCTGAATGTCGGCGCCTGCGATGAAGCGGAAGCCCGGCATTTGGCGGTGCAGCTCACTCAGATACCGGGCGTGACGGAAGCAGTGGTCATCGCCGCTGAAGGCATCGCTTATCTCAAAGTCGATCGACACATCCTCGACGAAGCCGCATTGCGGGAATTGACTGTAGCTAATGCGCAAGCCAGCTTGTAACAAGCTGGCTTGTAACCAGTGGGTCATGACATACTCCACCCCGATCATCCCTTCGTCCTACAATTGATTCAATAGTCAATCGTTATCCAATACCCATACTGATGTGTAGGAACTCTTTCGCGGGCGATTATTGATCGCATCGCTGGCAAGTCGGCTCCTACAAAAACACCACATTTTCTGGAAACGGAATTAAGGAGTAAAATCAAGACATGGCCAGCATCAACAAAGCCATTTTGATCGGCCACCTGGGTCGCGATCCAGAAGTTCGCTACATGCCCAATGGCAAAGCTGTCACCAACGTCACCATGGCCACGAGCGAGAGTTGGAAAGATCGAAACACTGGTGAACGGCAGGAACGCACCGAATGGCATAATCTGGTGTTTTACAGCCCTTTGGCGGAAATCGCCGGTCAGTATTTACGCAAGGGTTCGCAAATTTTCGTGGAAGGTCGCTTGCAAACGCGCAAATGGCAGGACAAAAACACTGGCCAGGACCGCTATATGACTGAAATCATCGTCAATGAAATGAAAATGCTCGATAAAAAAGGCGACCGCGCTGGCGGCAGCGCACCCTTTGGAGCGGAAAACCCAGAAGAGCGCTATGCGTCAGCGCCAGCGGCCCGGCCGGCATCCCCGCCGCCGAAGGGGCCCGACAACGACGGTTTTGATGACGATATCCCATTTGTGCATTCCCACGATGCGCGCCCATTAAATGCTAGCGCTGCCATGCATACCCTGACGCGCGAATCCGATCATGCAATACCCTGGTAGGAGGGTATTGAGCGGCCCTCGAATTCCGACGCCATGCCCATGACCGAGCCAACCTGGCTGACCCATCAGTTCCTGATCGCCATGCCGACCCTGGCCGATCCGAATTTTTTTCAGACCGTGACCTATATCAGCGAACATAATGCGAGCGGCGCCCTGGGTCTGGTCATTAACCGACCGCTTAATCTGACGCTCGCCCAGTTGCTGGAACATCTGCAGCTTGCCGCCGACCGACCTGAACTGGCGACGATTCCGGTCTATCACGGCGGACCCGTTCAGCCGGAACAGGGCTTTGTGCTACACCGCCCGCTCGGTCAATGGGGGGCAACGCTGCGAGTTACCGATGATATTGGCATCACCACTTCCCGCGATATTCTGCAAGCGGTGGCGTGCGGCGAAGGTCCACAACAACTTCTGGTCACCCTGGGCTATGCCGGTTGGGGACCAGGGCAACTGGAACGGGAAATCGTAGAAAACGCTTGGCTGTCCGCGCCAGCGGATCTCGGCGCCATCTTCCAAACTCCCAGCGAACAACGCTGGCTGGCCGCCGCCGCGTTGTTGGGCATCGACCTGACGCTGTTGTCCTCCGATGCGGGCCATGCCTGAACATCCAGCCGTGACGACGCTTGGCCTGCGGGCGCTGGGTTTTGATTTTGGCCGATTGCGAATCGGCGTGGCGGTGGGCGACGCCATTACCGGCGCAGCCCGTCCCCTGTGCGTTCTGCCCACCCGCCAACAGCGTCCCGACTGGGCTGCTATTGGCCAGTTGATTACTGAATGGCAACCCGACCAGCTCGTGGTTGGCGCGCCCCGCCATGCGGATGAAACAGCAAATGAGGTGACCAAGGCCGCATTGCGCTTTAGCCGCCAGTTACATGAACGATTTCACTTACCCGTCGTTACCATCGACGAGCGGCTTTCCTCTTGGGAAGCCGGGCAGCGCTGTGCTGAAACGAACGGTCACCGTCGGAGCAAAAACACCGCATTGGATGCTTGGGCGGCGGCGGTGATTCTGGAAAGCTGGCTCAATGATGCCGAACACGGATCGGCAAACGCCCACTTTTGAGCGATAACGCATTGAATCATTGATAAGATCGTTCCTGTAAAAGCGCGATTTCCCCTAAGAAACGGTATCACTAACGCTATACAACGCTGAGCAATGAGGCAGGCGCAATGCTGACCGAGAAATCCCGTGATGAAGGCCATCTGGCCATGAACCCGCTCGGCGACTTGCATGAGTTGACCGTGTTTTTGAACGCCGAGAACGATCTTGAATCTCGGCTGGACGAGTTAGCCCGACTGGCGGCGCAAGCGACATCTGCGGCAGGTTGCTCCATCATGCTGCTGGCGGATGATGACAGTGAAAAACCCTATCTTAAGCTTTGGGCCTGTACTAAAAAATTGCCGGCTGAAGCGTGGAGCGACAAGCCGACTCATGTGGAATCCATCGCCGGCCGAGTTCTGGAGCGGGGCCAACCCATGCTGATTGCTGATATTCAAACCTCTGAATTTGCCGCGCTGGCCCGACGCCGCGCCAACCTGGGCTTCAGTTTTATCAGTACGCCGATTCAAACCGGTCAGCAGACCGTGGGCGTGATGAACTTGTCCAGTCGTTCAGATGCGCCGGCTTTTGGCGATGCTGATTTGCTGTTGGCTAACATCGTTGCGGCGCTGATTGGCCGTTCCGTGCAAGTTGAATGGCTGCGCAAACTGGTGCGTTCGCGCATTGCGCAGACGGCGGTAGCCCGTCAGGGCGAACAAGCGTCGTTGCGATTGACCAACGGCAGCGTCCCTCCGTCGCGCCTGGCGAAAATGCTGGCAAAATCCTTTTATAAGGACATGGCGGCCGCCGGTTTCAGCTCG
>JAGRHK010000226.1 GCA_020444985.1 Candidatus Competibacteraceae bacterium | reverse complement strand
TCTCGCTGTTGACGCCAATTGTTCCGCCCATGATTTCCACAAGTTGCTTGGTGATCGCTAACCCTAGCCCTGTTCCGCCAAATCGACGGGTATGTGAACTGTCCGCCTGGGAAAAGACCTCAAACAAACGGGACTGCACCGCTGGGCTGATGCCAATTCCCGTATCATGCACGGTGCCGCGCAGCACGACTTCATGGGCCAGGCCGCTTGGCGTGCGCTCCAGGTTCATGATCACCGTGCCTTTCTCGGTAAACTTGATGGCATTGCCCACCAGGTTCATGAGCACCTGCTGGAGCCGGATGGGATCTCCTTGCACCACAGCCGGTACATCAGGCGCGATCCGGCAAATGAGTTCCAGACCCCTGCTGTGCGCCCGTTCTGCCAGTATTTCTCCAACGGTTTCCATGACTTGACGAGGAGCAAAGTTGATTTGCTCCAGCTCCAGATGCCCCGCCTCAATCTTGGAGAAATCCAGGATGTCATTAATAATCGCCAGCAACGCTTCTCCGGATTGTTGCACCCGGTCTACATAGCGCCGTTGCGTGGCGGTGAGCGATGTATCCAGCAACAGCTCGTTCATACCCAGTACGCCATTCATCGGTGTGCGGATCTCATGGCTCATGGTCGCCAGGAATTGGGATTTGGCCAAGCTGGCCGCTTCTGCCGCTTCCTTGGCCTGCCGGAGTTCCGCCGTGCGCATTTCCACCTGGTCTTCCAAATGGTCACGGTGGCGCGCCAGTTGTTGATCGCGGGCCTGAATCTGCGTCAACATCTCGTTGAAATTGTCGATTAAACGACCGACTTCATCATGACTGAATTTTTGCGCGCGCAGCGAGTAATCCTTATTTTCGGTAATTTGCGCCGCAGTTTGCCCCAGCGTCAAAATAGAATCCGTCAAATAACGGCGAAAGCGCAAACCAACCCAGGCGGCCGTAATCAGGGCAACCAGAATCAATCCTCCCGTGCCGAGCAGATAGAGGCCGAGAATTCGCCAGGAATCGCTGATATCCGCCATCAAAAACAGCGCGCCGAGGGGTTCGCCATCGACGAGGATGGGTTCATGCAGATGGAGGAAGCGGGCCCCGTTGAACCAACTGTTATGCGCATGCGATGTCAAGCCACAGGGTTCATGCGCGTCGACTGACGGGGTGGCTGCGTAACGGGCGAAGGGTGCGCCATCCGCATGCGTGATACAGGCGAATACAACATTGGGCGCGACCCGCAAGGCTTCCAGATTGGCTTTTGCACCCTGCTCATCGTTGAAAGCCACGGCAGCCTGACTGTTGATGGCGGTTATCCGCGCCAGGGTCGCCAGTTGCGTCAACATGTCTTTCTGGAGTTTGATCGCGGCGCCGATGGCGAAAATGCTCCAGGCGACGATGAGGGCGATCCCGGCGGTCAGCATCAGAATCAGAATGAATTTTCGGTGCAGCGGCCAATCGCGCAGGTTCACTGTCATCTTTCGGCTACTCCACAATTTTTGCCATGCGCAACATCTGAGCGCTCAATTTTAGATCCGCCTGTTGCGCGATCGCGAGGTTAATGGCGAACCGCACTCGACCTTCCTCAATGTACAATTCGATCATGCCGCCCTTTTCTGTAAAATCGGGTATATCGCTGATCGTGAGAACGGGCGCTTGGGCGAGTGTCGCTTGCAACGCACTGAGTTGCGACGCCTGATCAGCGCCAAGATACAGCATCTGGCAATTTGGCCAATCCTGGGCGAGTGGATTTTCTGTAATTTCAATTGGATGACCCTGGGCTTGACGCTGGGCGAGCAATTCCAGTTTACCGTCCAGTGGGGATTGGCCGAGAATACACAGCCGCAGTGGTGCAGCGGTAAAGGCGAAAACGCGGTCGGGCCACTCAACAAACTTAGCAAAATTGTAAACAAAACCCGCTTTAACTCCATATTCTGTCGACGAATCCGCGCGAATGCTCACGGTCTGAAACAGCAAGGCGATTAAGCTGAATACCAGAGTCTTTCTCATGGCATGACGAAGAATCTTTGTCGATGGCGCTTAAAATTTGACATCCAGTTTCAGATAGACGCCTCGTTCGATTTCTGTGGGCAGTGCTTGAATATATTGAGAAGCGAATTCTGGATGGCTCTGATCGAAAAGGTTTTGTCCGACCAGCGAAACTTCCAAATCACGCTGGATTTTCCAGGCCAGCCGCATGTCGAGGTTGGCGTAAGCCGGAGTGGCATAACCGGGATCTTCAATGGCGCTGACATAGCGCAGCCAGACATCCCATTGCCATGCGGGTTGGAATGCCCACGTTGAAAGCAGCGAAAACTGGTGGGTCGGGGGAAAGGCCAAGCTATCGCCACGTCCTATCTTGTTAACCCAACTATAGCTGGCTTGCAGCCGCCAATCCGTATCAGGACGCCAATCCGCTGCCAATTCCAGGCCGTAGAGCCGCGCATCATTCGCATTTTGCATGAGTTGCTGCACCGTGATCGCTGACGGGTTGGAAAAGTCGAGGCTGCTGGAAACGCTGCGCAATTGATCGTAGTCGTAGTAAAAACCCGCGACATCCAGGCTCAGCGTCGATGACCATTGCTGGCGCCATCCCACATCCAGACCCGTCATCCGCTCTGTGTCGAAATCAGAATTGCCTTGCAGAATGATCGCCACGGGCTGATCAGGATCGAAAGACGGCGGCAACGGTTGCACAAGCGCGCCGAGCGGGGCGTTGGCCAGCCAGAAGCGGCCATCGGAGTCCATACGCGACGGTGTGCGCACGACTCGGGAGACAGCGGCCCAAATGCGGGTGTGCGCATTGGGCGCCCACAGCAATCGCACATTGGGCTGGACCTCGAAACCGGTGTAATCGTTATGATCAAAACGGCTGCCCAGGGTCAGACGCCAGCGATCCGCCAGGGTAATGTCATCCTGGAGATAGGCGCTGAACAGGTGGCTGGTGCGTTTGGCGGGATCAGCGATGATATAGGCAGAGTCCGTAATATGATCGCTGATGCGCCGATAGCCCAGCCCCCAGATCATATCCTGTTGCTCGCCGATGGCGAGGCGTTGTTGGAATTCCAGATCGAAGGTATCGATATCCTGGGCGGACAATAAACGCTCTGGATGCTGTTGTTGTTCAAGATAGGCTTGCATGGTATAGCCGGCATTAGGGCCGGTTTCCCGTTCCCAGCGGGACAGCAGATAACCGCCGCGCCAGGTCTGATTGACGTCAGCTAACCCGTTCTGACCGGTGGTCAAGGGCAAGCGGACGCGATCGCTGGATTGACTATGGTAGATTTCGCCTTCGACAAACAGGTGATCAGTTCCAGCGTGACGGTCCAGGCGCACGCCGATACGCCCATTTTGCCAGTCATCGACATTCTCGCCTCCCGTTGCCAGACGGGAAGAGCCATAGTCCTGCCCTTTGGCGTATACGCGCACAGCCGTTTCGTCGTTGACTTGCCACCCCTGGCGCACGAAACCGTCGGCGCGCAATTCACTGCCCGCCGCGATAACGGCTTGTCCGCCCAACGTCTCTTTAGCCGATTGGGTGATGATGTTAATGACGCCGTTCACGGCATTCGCGCCCCATAACGGCGCGGGTCCACGGATCACCTCGATCCGTTCGATGATTTCCAGTGGAATATTCTGGGCTTCCCAAAGAGCTCCGGAAAATAGTGGCGAATAAAGACTGCGTCCGTCCATCAGCACCAGGAGTTTATTGGAATAGCGGTCGGCAAATCCTCGAATGGAGACCGCCCACTTGCTGTTGCCCAGGGCAGCGACTTGTACGCCCGGCGCGAGACGTAACGCTTCCGGAAGGTTGGTGGCCCCACTGCGGCGAATATCTTCAGCGCTGATGACGAACACTGCTGCGGGCGTATCGGCAAGCGGTTGCGCCTTACGAGAGGCTGAAGTTACGACGACTTGAGAGAGATCTTCAAGACTCAGATCCAGGAAAGCTTCTGCTTCATCAACGGCGGAACCCGCAGATGCATCGTCCAGCGGATTGATCAGGCCGCTGACGATACCGCATAACAGGGCTGTTCGCAGGATTGAAAACAGAGATAGCCTGGGTTTCATCATCGAATGAATGCGCGGCTATTGTGGTAAAGGCGCAGTGCGGGGCGTCTCTTCCTGGGCGCGTTCCGTGTAATCCATATAAGTGGGAATGGCGATGGCGGCGA
>JAGRHK010000225.1 GCA_020444985.1 Candidatus Competibacteraceae bacterium | reverse complement strand
CCTTTACCGGGTGCGGTTTTGTGGCCAGCGATAATACGTCGCAACAGATCCATGAATCCCGCTCCCTTGAAACGCCGATCCAGCACATCAAGCAAGCGGGCGTGATCGATGTGGGCAAAGTAGCTGCTTACGTCCACCTTGACGTACCAAGGAAAGCGTTGCAAAGCAGCTCGTACAGACTGGACTGCCGCCAACGTTCCCTTGCCGGGACGGCAAGCGTAGCTGGTGTCGGTCATGGCTCGTTCCAACACCGGACCCGCTGGCAACATGATGGCGTGATGCAAGATTCGGTCAGCGAAGCAGGCGGCATGGATGATGCGCGGCTTGGGATCGCGGATGTGGAAGCAGCGGTATTCGCCACGCGGAGCGCGACCCGTCACGATGTCCTCAGCCAGAGCCGCCAGATGTGCTTCAAGCCGACCAAGAAAGGCGCGCACCACGGGCCGTTCGCGTTTGCCGCGTGCGGCGCGAGCTGTCGCTTCCATCAGATTGGGGATGGCGGCTATCTCGGCCAGCTCAATCCGCACTCGGCGCACAGTCCTTTTCCTCGGTCACGGTAGTTTTGAGCGAATCGGCCAGCACTTTTAGGAAAGCGGCGGCATACTTCTCTACCCGACTCTTGCCAACACCCTCGATGGCAGCCAGATCCGCGATGGTGCGCACCTTGCCGCGTACCATCGCGGCCAGTTGTTCGTTGGTAAACAGGGCGTAAGCGGGCACACCCTCCGTTTCGGCCAATTCCTTGCGCAGTGTTCGCAAGGCAACAAAGGTGGCGAAATCGCGCTCGTCGAAAACCTCGCGATAATCGATCCTGGTCTTCTCCGGTCGGTTGGGAGCACCGGTTGGGTCGGCGGATGTACCGTCCCGATAGGTAACGGATAATGCCCAGAAGCTGTTACCGCCGTCGGCGACGAATTGGCGATCCACCGCCACGATCCGCCGTTCAGCCAGAAAACGATTCAGCACTTCGGTTTCAGCAGCCGGGTCGCACGCAAGAATATGGAAAAAACGGTATTTCATGTTCATGTTTCTCTGGTTATTTGCGCTTGGCAGGACTAGCTCGCCCGTGTTTCTCGCGCCCTCCAGGCGCTTCGCACACGGTCTAGCCAGCCCTGCCCTGCCTTGACTGGCTCTTCTTGCCGGAGCTCGGGACCTAGGGCAAGCCGGAAACCGTAGAAGCCGTCGCGATAACCGGGGTCGAAGAGGTTGCGATACGCGGAGCGCACGTAGCGACCGTTGTGGAACCAGGAACCACCCCGCAGAACGCGCCCCTCGCCGGTCTCCGAACCAGTGGGATCAATGATCGAACCTTGGGGATAGCCCCCATACCAGTCCTGGCACCATTCCCAAACATTACCGTGCATTTCGTACAAGCCCCAGGGATTGGCTGGTAGGGAGGCCACTTCGACAGTTTCACTGCGATCTAACCCTTTCTTGTTACCATGATAAGGATACTTGCCATCGTAGTTCACTTGTTCCGGGGTGATGTCCTCGCCAAAAGAGAACGGAGTGATCGTTCCCGCCCGGCAGGCATATTCCCATTCCGCTTCCGTCGGCAGACGTGCCGTCAACCCTGGTACCGCGTCGTTAAGTCGCTTGATGAAATCCTGCACATCGTCCCAACTCACCTCCTCCACCGGCCGCTGCTCGCCCTTGAACTCACTGGGATTTTTCCCCATCACCGCCTGCCACAGCGATTGAGTGCAGGCCGTCTCGGCCAGCCAAAATCCCCGCGTGAGAATCACCTCGTGCTGAAATTCATCATCCTCTCGCCCATGCTCATTTTCCGGCGATCCCATCAAAAAACGACCGGGCCATATCCAACGCATGCGCTGGGTGACGTTGCGGACACGGAAAGTGGCAAAAATGCCATAGGCATCTACCCCCGCTTGATCAGCCCAAGCGGGCACCCGCAATCCCTCCGTGCACCACAGCCGAAACAGCGATTCATCGACGAAGAATCCTGCTTTCAATGCGACCGTACCGAGTTCCTGGCCATCCCGCCCCTGCCAAACCACATGGCCCGGATTCCACCAATAGGCTCGCCGCTCGCCTTGCCCATCATCAAAACCAACAAACAACCCATCACCATCCCGCCCCAAGGTGTGCGCCCAAACAGGCCGCGAAAACGGCTCGATCACCAATTCGTCACTGTCGGTTTTCAATCGATAGCCGGTTTCGTTGACCGGCAAACCCGCGCCAACTTCCAGTGGCAGGCTGGCATCGCCCACCCCTGAGCGACGATCATGGAACTGCATCATCGGGCGGCGCGTGGAAAAATCCACGATGGGACTGCCGCTGACGGTGGCACGCTCCACACTGGCGGCGACCTCGATCTCGAACCGTTCCCCGCGCTGCATCAAACGCCAACGCTGAGGCTGTTCCGGGCGATTCAAAGCCGCCAAAGCACGACGAATATCGAGTCCATCCGGCAATTCCCCGCCTTCGTTCTCCGCCTCTGGATTGGCCAGCACCCACAGCGCTTCAGAACGTGGGCTATGCTCCCAAGCCGCCGGATGCATCCGCCGCCCGCGCCGGTTGACCCAGCCACGCAGAAAAAGAACCTGCCCCGCCGCATTACCCGATTGTTCCCGCGCTTGCTCCAGAGCAGCGCCCACTCGATCCAGAAAATGCTCGACCTCTGCATCGGTGCGGCCTTCCATCGCAGCGTATAAAGTGCGTTCCTCCATCTGCACCGCCAGGGAAGCCGTGTGTTGCTGAGCACGGATCAAGTCCCAAGCCAAGCGGCGCGCAGCAGAGTCCAACTTGCGAAAATCTTCCCGAAAAGCTTCGACGGCCTGAATAGCTCCCGGCAACAGCGCGAAATCACCGGGACGAAACGCGGGATGCAGCCAAGCCGCCACCTCGCTGCCCACATCGGCTTGCTCCACCGGCAAAGCGTGGCGCAAATGCCGCAACAGAGCTGGCGTGATACCGATGCAGGCAGAAAGCAGGGTCAACAACTGCTTGGCGCCCACATCTCGGCTCACCTCCTCACCAATATTTGCGGCCCGTGTCGGCCAGGGACGTGGCCCCGTCGGACGTGGCGGAACATGCGCAGTGCGATCCAGCACCACCGGATAAAACAGCCCAGCCAAGGCCGGATTCCACCAACGGGCGGGACAGGGCGTCAGCGCCACCGGCAAAATGTCCCGCGCCGCCAATTGGTGACCGAAACGCACCCACGGTTGCCATTGCTCCTCCGTACCGAGACAACCTAGATCACCCGCGATCAGCACCGGCGTTCCCGGTGGCGGCGGAACATAGGGCTGATATGCACCCCAACCCTCACCTTCCCAATGCTGCACCAGCCCAGCCGGGCCTTGGTTCATGCACAGAATGTCGAGACCGGTCGCGCCGCGTAGCCGAGGCAATGCGGTTTTCAGCGCATGGAAATCATTCCAAAACGGATAAAGACGTGGGTGCAGATCGAGGATCAATTGGCCTTGCGATGCCCAACGCAGACCCTTGCGACGCGGCACACGCCGCAGCGGTCGGCAGCGAGCGACTGTCGCCACCAATCGGCGCAGATCGACTCGATGATGTTCGGCTTGTTCCCCCAATGCCGCACGCAGAAATGGCCAAAGGCGAGACCAAGGGATCAGCGGCGGACTGGAACCGAGAGGATCAACCGGTTCTTCTTCGGGAGGCGGTGGCGATGATGTGACTGGTGACGATGGCGGCGGTAGCGTCAGAGCATGGCGTTCCGTCAACCGATAATGGTGGTGGCGAATGCCTTCGGTGGTCTGCATGGAGAATGTGCTGGAAGAACCGGCCATACCAGTGAAGGATACGATGTCATCCTGCCCAGCGTCGGTTTCTGGTTCTTCCCGATAACCCAGCGATTCGGCAATCCGTTGGAAGCGCGCTGCATCCATCTGCTCCCAGCAACGAATCAGATCCGCCCGGCCCACATCGGCGCGGTGGGTCATGCACCCGTGGCCTCGGTTTTATCGAGAGCAAAACGGGCGATGCGCTGGAACAGAGCTTTCTGGGCTGCCTCGTCGGAACCACGCGCATTTTTCAAGGCACGGAGAATATCCAGATACTCGGCTTGACCCGGCGCGGGGCGTCCCAAATCGCGAGCCTTGGCGCGATCCTTGACCAATTGTTCGGCTACCAAAGTGCAAACTTCCTCAGTGCACTCCTTGCCGAAGTGCTC
>JAGRHK010000224.1 GCA_020444985.1 Candidatus Competibacteraceae bacterium | reverse complement strand
AGGCGGGATTCTGCGTGGCGATAACGAAAAATGGTTTCGGCAACCCACGGCTCTCACCCTCGATCGTGACCTGGCCTTCTTCCATGGCCTCCAACAACGCGCTTTGGGTCTTGGGCGTGGCGCGGTTGATTTCATCCGCCAGGATGAGCTGAGAAAAGATCGGCCCAGGATGAAAGACAAAAGTTTCCTTCTGGCGTTCATACACCGCTGCGCCAAGAATGTCTGCCGGCAACAGGTCGCTGGTGAACTGAATGCGCTGATACTGTAAACCCAGGCATCGCGCCAGAGCATGGGCGAGCGTCGTCTTGCCCATGCCCGGCAAATCTTCGATCAATAAATGACCGCGCGCCAGCAGGCAGGCCAGCGCCAGCCGAATGGCGCGCTCCTTGCCCAGAATCGTCGCGCCGACTTCCTGAATCGTGAATTCCAGCGAGTCTTCAAATGCGGCCACGGTTCAGTCCTGTTTGCGCAAATCACGCTTGAAGCGCTTGAAGTTCTCAACATAGCGCTCCGCTGACAAGCGCAAGCCTTCGATTTCCTGCTCAGTCAGGGTGCGCACAATCTTGCCTGGCGAACCCATAACCAGTGAGCCATCCGGAATCACCTTGCCCTCCGGGATCAGGCTGTTGGCGCCAATCAGGCAGTTCTTGCCAATCACAGCGCGGTTCATGATCAGACTTTTAATGCCGATCAGGCTATTATCACCGATGGTACAACCATGCAACATGGCGAGATGGCCGATGGTGACATCACGACCGATGGTGAGCAAAAGACCTGGATCAGTGTGGAGAACCGCGCCATCCTGGACATTGGAGTTTTCGCCAATGGTCATGACGTCATTGTCGCCGCGGGCGACGACGTTGAACCAGATACTGGCGTTATGCTTGAGGATGACCGAGCCGATCACGGTCGCATTGTCGGCAATAAACCAGTCTTCGCCATGGAATTCGACCCTGCGGTCGCCAAGGGAGTAAATCACCGGGTCCTCCTGGGAATGTACGAGGGTATTGAGGAAACCGAGGCAGTATAAACGAGATTGACGAATGAGTGGGCGATGCACGTGGCGGGTGCCGGCAGGAAACACGGATTCATAACGTCTCGCGCCAGGATGCTCGTGGCGGGATAAGAATACCGAACTCCAGGCGGAGTTCGGCTCAAGTGGGATAATGACGAATCGTTAAACGCCGACTCAGGGCTTGTAATAACCGACGGCGCAGATTTGATCGCCTACCTTTTCAACATAAACGATCTTCTCGGAGGGTTTTTCTTCGCCCGGACGCGGCCACATGTAAGTTACCTCGACCATCGCGCCTTCTTTCGCTCCGCTGTAAATCTCCTCGCCGAGCGCCTTGCCCGCCTTATCCTTCAGATCCTTCAAGCTCTTGCCCACCAGCTTCGGATGCGCGGTGAAATTACCGTCGGGACCGCCGCAGAAAACATATAAATCCTTCTCCTTGAACCCGCCTTCGCCCTTCGTGAACATTTCCAGAGCTTTGGCCTGATCCGCCTGTACTGCAGCAACGGCTTTTTCCAACATGGCCTTGGCTTCTTCAGGCGTGCCGAAATCGGATGCCCAAGCGCCGGCGGACAATCCCATCGCACAGAATGCGGCTATGCCCATCAGTTGTTTCTTATTCATCAACCAACCTCCTTTGCGCATTATCACTTTGAATTTTCGGTTTTACATCGCCATACGGGAAACGATGCTTTTCAAACTGTAGACGGTGAATGGCTGAGTAACAAGATAGGCTGCATAAAATGAGTCCTTAAACTTTGGCCTGTTATCTGGGCATGAATCTTTGCAGCAGATCATTCAGAAAACGCAACCCCAGCCGGGTCGGTTGCAATCGGTCGGGATTGGCCTCCATCAACCCGATGGTGCGCGCCTGACGCCATGCAGGTTCCAATGTGGTCAATGGTAGACCGGTTCGCTCGGTGAATAACGCGGCAGGGACGCCTTCGACCAGGCGCAGGGCGTTCATCAGAAATTCCACGGGCACATCGGTTTCCCGGATAGGCTCATCGCCGCCGATGCTGGTCGCGGTTCCAGCGGAAGCCAGGTAATCTCGAGGATGCTTGAGTTTCCATAACCGCTGAATGCGCCCAGCAATGGGATCGGTCAATTTACCGTGTGCGCCAGCTCCGATCCCCAGATAGTCGGCAAATTCCCAGTAATTGAGATTGTGTCGACAGCGCCGGCCTTCACGGGCATAAGCGGAAACCTCATAGCGCTCATAACCACGCTGCTCCAATTCGGCCCATGCCCGTTCCTGAATCGCATCGATGGTTTCATCATCCGGTAAGGTGGGCGGCGCATAATGAAAACGGGTGTTCGGCTCAATCGTCAATTGATAGTACGAAAGATGGGCAGGATGCAGGGCGATAGCGTTAGCGATGTCAGCCTGTGCTTGTGCAACCGTTTGCCCCGGCAGGCCGAACATCAAATCCAGATTAAAGTTGTCCAGCCCAGCGGCATGAGCGGCTTCGGCAGCGGCGAAGGCGGCGCGGCGGTCGTGGATGCGGCCCAGCGCTTGCAAATGAGCGTTATTAAAGCTTTGCGCGCCGATGGAAAGCCGATTAACGCCAATTTCACGAAATTCAGCAAAACGGCCCTGTTCGACCGCGCCGGGATTGGCTTCCAGAGTCATCTCCACTTCTGGGTGCAATGACAGCCGCGCGCGCAGACCGGACAGCAACCGCTCCAGAGACTCGGCGGAAAATAAACTTGGCGTACCGCCACCGATAAACACGCTATCGATGCACCGTCCCCCGGTACGGGGCAAGTCCTGCTCCACATCGGCGAGCAACGCATCGACATACGCGAGTTCGGGCAGCGGCCCACGCGCCGCATGGGAATTGAAATCGCAATAGGGGCATTTGCGTACGCACCAGGGAATATGGATATAGAGCGCTAATGGCGGAGTTAAATAAAAAGTCAGCATGAATTGATTTTCCCATGACTCTTCTAAAATGATGATGATGCCGGTCAAAATGACTCCGTATTCACGCGCGTCACCACTTGACTGCAGCAGTCCATTACTCATTGCATTAATATCCATTACTTACTGCGTTAATACCTTGGACATGCTATGGAACTTAATCAGGTGTATGTCAAAACAGCTAAGGGACAAGAGGAAATTCAAAGTCGGACTTATAAACTGCCCTTCAACCTGCGCAAGCTATTGATCATGGTTGACGGCCACTCCACGACGGGCGAGATCATTGAACGACTCACGGCGCTGGGCCATACGGCATTGTTGGGCAATATGATTCCGGCGTTCGTTGAACTGGAAGCGGGAGAGTTCATCGCTTTCTGCACCTCGCCAACATCGCAAACTGCCCCGGCCTCTAATGCGGCAGGCGGCGCCTTATCCGCAGCATCATTAGCGGAACAGGCAACGGCCCCCCCGTTTAATCTGGACAAAGCCAAAAATTTCACGCGCTCCATTTTGCTGAGTACGCTGGATCCCAGCGCTGGACAGCAGATCGAACGGATCGAAGCCACAGCAACTGCCGAGGAATTACGGACTGAATTAGACGCCGTTCATGAAATGCTACCCAAAGTCCTATCCAAACGCCAGGCGGAACAAGTATGGAAACACTTGGAACCGATCATGCAACCGCTCACCGAGAACGCTCGATCCACCGCATCAGCCTCACCAAAGATAGCGCCGGTCACATCGCCGGCTGTCCCTCAATTCAATCTGGACAAAGCCAAGCATCTGATCCGCTTTACCCTGCTGGGCGCCATGGGACCCAGCGCCGAGCGCCGCATCGAACGAGTCGAAGCCGCTGCAACGCCCGAAGCGCTCCGAGCGGAACTGGAAGCCATTTATATAATGCTGCCCAAGGTGCTGTCCAAACGCCAGGCCGAGCAGGTGTGGAAACAGTTTGAACCGATCATGTTGTCGATTTTGTTGCCGCCAACGTAACCAACCCTCAAAATTCATCGTGTTGTTTCAGCATGGCAACCAGTTGGGTCAGCGCCTGGCCACGATGACTCAGCCGATTCTTGACGTCCAGGTCCAATTCGGCGGCGGTTTGCGCTTCACTGGGAACTAGGAACACCGGGTCGTAGCCAAATCCGTTGCCGCCATAGGATTCAAACGTAATCAAGCCCTCCCAACGCGCCTGGCAGATCAGCGGCGTTGGATCGGCAGCGTGGCGCAGCAGAACCAGGACGCATTGAAAATACGC
>JAGRHK010000223.1 GCA_020444985.1 Candidatus Competibacteraceae bacterium | reverse complement strand
CAAGATGTTTCAATACCTAGAATCAACATACGGTTTTCTATTTTGCATTTAGCAGAGGGCATGATTACAATACAATGTTTTCCGATAATCCACTGTTCCCCTGATCCAGAGACTTTAACATGAATGAGGTGATGTCTTAATGCCCGCCGTGAAAATTAAGGAAAATGAGCCGTTTGACATTGCATTACGCCGTTTCAAGCGTTCCTGTGAAAAAGCGGGCGTTCTTTCCGAAGTCCGTCGCCGGGAGTTTTACGAGAAGCCCACTCAGGAACGCAAGCGTAAACGGGCCGCCGCCGTCAAACGTCATTTGAAAAAACTTTCCCGGGAAGTCGCCCGTCGCACCCGCCTCTATTGAATCTGGCTGCCAGATCTTTCTCCCACTCTTCCAGTACGCCGCGAGTTCGCCCGCATGTCCCTCAAAACCCATATTCAGGATGACATGAAAGCCGCCATGCGCGCCAAGGATAAAGGTCGCCTTGGCGTTATCCGCCTGATTCTGGCCGCCATCAAGCAGCGTGAAGTGGATGAACGCATTGAGTTGAGCGATGCTCAGATCCTTGTCGTACTGGAAAAGATGATCAAACAACGCCGTGAATCGCTGACGCAGTATCAAAACGCCGGTCGCGAAGATCTGGCTCGTCAGGAGGCTTTCGAGATCGATCTGATCCAGGCCTATCTGCCCGCGCCGCTGAGCGAGGCTGAGCTGGAAACTTTGATTGCCAACGCCATCGCGGCGACCGGCGCCGAATCCATGCGCGACATGGGTAAGGTCATGGCCATGATCAAAGATCAGGCGCAGGGCCAAGTCGACATGAGTCGGGTCAGCGCTCAGGTTAAGGCCCGCTTTGGCAGCTAAATCCACCACCTCCCAACGACTGCGTATTTTGTCTTCGCTGACTAGCGAACCCGCCGCTTTCAACTAAGCTTTGGGGCTATGGCTGGCCGCATCCCCCAAGAATTCCTTGATCAATTGCTTAGCCGAGTGGACCTGGTCGAGTTGATCAACGCCCGGACGCCGTTGCGTCGCGCAGGCCATGATTTTATGGCCTGCTGTCCATTTCATGCCGAAAAAACGCCCTCGTTTTCGGTGAGTCCACGTAAGCAATTCTATTATTGCTTCGGTTGCGGCGCGCATGGGAACGCCATTGGCTTTTTAATGGCCTATGAACGACTGGAATTCCTGGATGCGGTTGAAGATCTGGCCCGCCTAGCGGGTTTGGACATGCCGAAAAGCCGCAGTAACGAAGGCGATTCATCTCGCGTCCTGTTGGAATGGTTGGCTCAGGCCGATCGCTACTTCCGTCAACAGTTGCGGGAACATCCTACCCGGCAGCGGGCAGTGGACTATTTGCGCCAGCGCGGACTGACTGGCCAGATTGCCGGCGTATTTGGCATTGGCTACGCGCCGCCGGGCTGGGATGCCTTGAGCCAAATCCTGCGCCAAGCCGGCGCTACGTCCGAACAGATCATTAACGCGGGTCTGGCGAGTTGTGACGAACGAAATCGTCTGCGTGACCGGTTTCGAGACCGAATTATCTTTCCGATTCGTAATCAACGGGGCCGAATCATTGCCTTTGGCGGTCGAATGCTGGATGCCGGCGTTGCCCCGAAATATCTCAATTCGCCGGAGACTCCTTTATTCCGCAAGAGATTGGAGCTATATGGGTTACATGAAGCACGCACCCGCACCCAGCGCCTGCAACGGCTGGTTGTGGTCGAAGGTTACATGGACGTGGTAGCGCTCGCTCAACATGATATTCCCTATGTTGTCGCCACCTTGGGCACCGCCACCAGCGCTGAGCATATTGAACGCCTGTTTCGTGTGGTTAGCGATCTGGTGTTCTGCTTTGACGGCGATTCGGCGGGTCGAACGGCGGCTTGGCGCGCGCTGGAAGTCGCGTTGCCTTTCCTGCGCGATGGTCGGCAAATGGGTTTTCTGTTTCTGCCTGAAGGTGATGATCCGGACAGCCTCGTCCGCCGGGAAGGGCAAATCGCGTTTGAACAACGACTGGAGCAGGCGATGCCGCTGGCGGATTACCTGTTCGCTACATTGCGCGCCCGCGCCCATCCCGATACCCTGGCGGGACGCGCCCGTCTGGCTGAACTGGCTCGGCCATTATTGGAAAAACTACCTGAGGGTCATTTTCGCGATCTGATGACGGCGCGCTTGCAGCAGGAAGCCCAACTGGTCACCACGCGGTTACGCCCGCCTGTTCCATCCCGGCGACCAGCTGATCGTGATCATGCGCAACTCACCCGCACGCCGCTACGCAAAGCTGTCGCCCTGTTGTTGCACCGACCGGAGTTGGCGCAACAGGCAGCGCTGGATAACGAGTCCGCGTTACGGAATAGTCGGGAACCTGGGGTACGCTTATTAGCCGACTTAATCTCCACGTTGCGCGCCCATCCCGAACTGACTGCGGCGGCTTTACTCGAACGCTATCGGGACACGCGCGAGGGCGCCATTCTGGAGCAGTTAGCGCAATGGCGCCTGGAAGGTCCGGAAGAAGCTTATCGGTTCGAGGAAGAGTTTGCCGATATTCTGGACTATTTACGGCGGCGCGCCGACCCGATGAAACAATGGCTGGAAAGCCTTTTACAGCATGGATCGCCCGACGCATTAAGCCCAGAAGAACGCGAAGCTTTGCGGAACTTTGGTCAGTCCAGAAAAGTCGAATAATACTTTTATAATTAAAATGGAAGTTTCATGATATGATTATTGGTTTGAGTTTTTTACCTATCCAGTGCGTGAACAGGTCATGAGCGAGCAGCAACAATCCCAGTTGAAGAAGTTGATCGCCCGCGGCAAGGAAAAGGGGTTCCTGACCTATGCCGAGGTGAATGACCATTTGCCCGATGATATCGTTGATCCCGAGCAGATCGAAGATATCATTGCCATGATCAATGATATGGGTATCGAAGTCCATGAGTTCGTGCCCGACACCGAGACTTTGCTGCTCAACGAGAATCCGGTCAATGCCGACGATGACGTTGTCGCTGAGGAAGCAGCGGCGGCGCTGGCGGCAGTGGATAGCGAATTTGGCCGCACTACGGATCCGGTGCGGATGTACATGCGAGAAATGGGAACGGTCGAGTTATTAACCCGCGAAGGCGAAATCCTGATTGCCAAACGCATCGAGGAAGGCATGGGTCAGGTGCTGTCGGCGCTGGCCAGCTATCCTCCGACGATCGGTGAATTGCTAAAGATTTATGATTCCATCAGTGAAAACGGTACGCGATTGGCGGATGTCATCAGTGGCTTCAATGATATCGAGGAGCCTGCGCCACCGCTGACGGACGAGGACCCCTCTCAGAACGCTGACGAAGAGTCCACCGAAATGGGTGGCGTGGAAGCGCTGGAGGAAGTGGAAGAACAACTGGAAGAGATGGAAGAAACGCCCTCAGCGCCACAAGGAACAGAGCCAATCAAAGAGGCGCCGTCAATACCGGACGCCGCTTCGAAAGTCATGAAAGAAACGCCGGAAATGGAAGAAGAGTCTGAAGAAGAGGCGGAAGGCGACGAGGAAGGCGACGAGGAAAGCCATCAGAATACGGTGATTGAGAGTGGCCCCGATCCCGAGGAAGCTGCTCGACGTTTTGCCGATCTGCGTACGCTCTATGAACAAACCTTGACCAGCGTGGATGATCTAGGGCTTCAGGATCCACAGACTCAGACCCTGCGCGAGTGCCTGAGTGAGCGCTTCCTGCAGTTCCGCTTGGTGCCCAAGACCCTCGACCAATTGATTTTCAGGCTGCATGAGATGGCCGAGCGCGTCCGTGGCCATGAAAAACAAGTCATGTCTCTTTGCGTAGGCAAGGCGCAAATGCCGCGCAAGACTTTCATCACGACTTTCCCGCAGAATGAAACCCGGTTGGACTGGATTGACGAACAGATCGAGAGCGCAAAAAAATATTCGGCGGCTCTGGCCATGCATCGCGAACCCGTACGGGAAGCGCAGCGTCATTTACAGATGATCGAGCGAGAGGCGCGTCTTTCGGTTCACGAAATCAAGGACATCAACCGCTATAGATCGATCGGCGAGGCCAAGGCGCGCCGAGCAAAAAAGGAGATGGTCGAGGCCAATTTGCGGTTGGTGATTTCGATCGCCAAGAAGTACACCAACCGGGGTTTGCAGTTCCTGGATCTGATCCAGGAGGGGAACATCGGCCTGATGAAAGCAGTGGACAAATTTGAGTACCGGCGCGGT
>JAGRHK010000222.1 GCA_020444985.1 Candidatus Competibacteraceae bacterium | reverse complement strand
AAGCGAATGAATGACTTTAATTGTAGCGGCAACTCTTGTGAAAATAGGCGCAATCGTCAAACGCCGACAAAATAGTCGGCCATGATCAGCAATACTGGAATCCACCAATGTCGAACATTTTTGTCTATGGAACCTTGTTGAAAGGCATGGCGCGATCAAACGTCTTGAACGCTTGTCATTATCTTGGGCCAGGCCTCATCGGTGCTCGCTTGTATGACTTGGGCCAATATCCCGGCATCAAGGACGGCGATGGCTTCGTGGTCGGGGAAGCGTATGAAATCAATCAACAGACTTTGAACCGCTTGGATGAAATTGAAGGCTATCATCCAAAGCATCATCGAGAGTCATTGTTTATTCGGAAAACATATGAAGTTTGTCTGATGAATGGGGAGCAAGTCGATTGTTACGTCTATTCTTACAATGATCGCGTGAACCCGCGAGACTGGATATTACACGGCGACTATCGACGGCATTTACTGGAACGGACTGCGCACGAGCAATGGCTCATCGCTTATGGTTCTAATATGAGTTCAGTTCGTATTGCTGAGCGAGTGGGAGAAGTGAAAGAGTGTCGGAAAGGTTACTTGAACGGATATCAATTAGCATTCAACAAGAAGGCTTATCAACATGATTCGGCAAGAGCCAACATTCGATATGATGGAAAGAGTCGTTGTCCAGCGGTGGCTTGGAAGCTATCTTATGAGCAGCTTGAAATGCTGGATATGTTTGAAGGCGTCCCCCATCAATATGTAAGAGCGGCTTTGCCGTTGATGACGAATACAGGCGCTCTGTTAGCGCAAGGTTATATTGCTCATCCCGATGTATTGATTTCGGAATTGAATGTTGAGAATACTTATATGGAGCATATCCGAAAAGGCTATGAAGAACACGGGTTTGATGTCGATATGATAAGACAATGATTGATTAAAAATCACATAGGTACAAAGACCATGAAACGTCAACCGATTGAATGGAAACGTGATTACGAAGTCGGTATTGAAGATATTGATTTACAGCATCAATTTTTTCTTAATCTGCTGAATCGGCTTTTTAATGAATTGGCGGCAACCAATGATATGAAATATCGTAATACGTTGATTACTGAATTGAGTTATTACGCACAATTTCACTTTATCAGTGAAGAAAATATGATGTATCGGGCGGGTTATCCCGGTTTGGAGGAACATCATCAGCTTCATTGCGAGCTTATTGATAAACTATCCAATCAACAATTCTATTTATTTCTTAGTCAATCTTCAAATATAGAATCAATAGTTGACCTTTTATCCGATTGGTTTTTGCATCATACGCTGAATGCAGATAAATTATTCGCAAAGTATCTGAAGAATGAAAGCAAAAATACATGTTGACAATGAACCCGCTCAACGCTATGGGCAAACGGCGACGTTTAGGAAATGACACACCCATGGCTAGCGCTCTGTAGCCTAACGCAATAGAACCTCCTTGTTATATTGCGTCTGTGTCTAGATTGGGCTAGGCGCTCCCTTGGGGTTGGCGCACTATGCGGTGCACCAAGGCAAGCTTATCGATCACCGGCGTGGCTAGTGCGAAAGGATAACTGGCATCGTGGCCCATGCTACGGTTAAGGCTGTTCAACGCAACCGTGAGCGGCACCCATTGTTCGATCAGGGTATCGAAATCTGTCATGAGATAAGGATCGTACTCAGGGCTGCTGAAGAGGGTAGCATTGTCCGCATGACGCGGATTCAGGGTCACACCGTAGCCCCAGGCGGTCTCCAGCGTATCAACCATGTGTAGATAGTGGCTCCATGTCTCCGCCCAATCCTCCCAGGGATGCGAGGATGCGTAAGAGCTGACAAAGTGCTCAGGCCAGTCTGGCGGTGGACCGACCTCGTAGTTTTGCCGCAGCGATTCGTTGTAATCGGCGCGCTCGTCGCCGAACAGAGATCGGAACTCGTTTAGCCATGAACTGTCGCGAACCAGCCGGTCCCAGTAGTAATGCCCTGATTCATGGCGAAAATGCCCCAAAATCGTACGGTAAGGCTCCGCCATTTGGGCGCGCATTTGTTCGCGCGTGACCGGATCCGCTTCCGCAATATTGATGGTAATCAAGCCATTCTCATGGCCGGTGAGTACCCGGTTGCGCTCGTGAAAACTGGGGTCAGGATCCGCCATGAAATCGAAAGCGAGACCGCCGGGGGACTCTGTCTTGGGGGCAACAGGTAGCTTCAATCGCAGGGCAGAGTAGACGAACCGGCGCTTTTCCTGCTCCAGCCGATGCCAAAGCATCTGATTCCCCGCGACCGACAGATCGGGAATGGTCCGGTTGAGACGGCAGGAAATGCATAGTGGTGTCGTATCGCTTGCATCAACCAACCAATTGCAGTCGTTGAATTCCCAATAATTTCCGCAACGGCGCCAGTTCGTTTGGTCGTGCTCGGCAGTTCCGTCGGCTTGCACCACGAGCATCTGCAAAATATCGGGCGCAAAGCCCAATTGGCTGCCACATCGCGTACAGAGCACGCCTTCGAAGAAGGTCGCGTGACCACAACCAGGACAGGTAAAAAGCTTCATTCGTTTTTCCAGGGTGGCCTGAGCCACTGTGTTCGTCTTTAAATGGTTAAAGGTCGCTTGCAGGACAGCACCGCGAAAACTCGATTGCGTCCGCCACTCATGAATTCAAGATCTTTCCGGCTTAGATCCAGGGCCGCCATACGATGGCGGATCGCTTCGATAGAGTCCGATTTTTCAATAGAGTAATGCTTTTCTTACCAAGCATCAACGAAGGTCGCTCTACGACGCGCTCTTAAGAAAAAGAGGGATTTAGATGACGTAAAGATCCACGTACTCATGAACCGGCATGGCGTTCAGTCGGTCAGCATCCAGGGAAATATTCAGAATGGCTTGCTGTTGTTTGGCCGGGAAACGGCGCGCCAGATTGGTGCGAAATTTGGCTTCCAGCAATGGAATACCCTCGGCCCGGCGTCGCCTATGGCCGATCGGGTACTCGATCATCACCTCATCGAGCACGGTTCCGTCATTCAATTCCACCGTCACCGCATTAGCGATGGAACGCTTTTCCGGATCGTGGTAATCCTGGGTAAACTGGGAATCTTCCACACAGCGGATCTTGTCGCGCAGTGCATCGATGCGTGGATCGGCAGCGACCGCGTCCTCATAATCGGCCGCAGTCAGACGACCGAACAGCAAAGGGACCGCCATCATGTACTGCACACAGTGATCGCGATCGGCCGGATTGTTGAGCGGCCCCTGCTTATCGATGATGCGCAAGCAGGCTTCATGCGTGCGGAGGGTAATTTTCTTGATGTCCACCGCGCTCTTACCGCGTTCGGCCAAGGTTTGGCGCAGGATCATGGACGCCTCTACTGCCGTCTGGCTATGGAATTCGGCGGGGAAGCTGATCTTGAACAGCACATTTTCCATCACATAGCAGCCATAGGGACGCTGGAACTTGAACGGTTGTCCTTTGAATAGCACGTCGTAGAAACCCCAGATGGGCGCGGTCAGCACGCTGGGGCAACCCATCTCGCCCGTCTTGGCGATCAACGCCAGGCGTACCGCGCGGCTGGTAGCGTCGCCGGCCGCCCAGCTCTTGCGACTGCCGGTATTCGGTGCGTGACGGTAGGTGCGCAGGGCTTGGCCATCGACCCAGGCCAGCGAAACGGCATTGATAATCTCGTCACGGCTGAGACCCAGCAGTTTGCCAACCACGGCGGTGGAGGCTACTTTCACCAGCACGACATGATCCAGTCCCACCTTGTTGAAGGCGTTTTCCAGGGCGATACAGCCTTGAATTTCATGGACTTGAATCAGGGCGATCAACACGTCCAGCATGACCAGGGGTGGCTTGCCAACAGCCACCGCGTTGCGCGAGAGCCAATCGGCCGTGGCCAGGATGCCACCCAGGCTATCGGAAGGATGGCCCCACTCAGCAGCCAGCCAAGTATTGTTGAAGTCCAGCCAGCGAATCATGGCGCCAATGTTGAAAGCGGCCTGAACCGGGTCCAGTTGGAAGGAGGTCCCTGGCACCTTGGCGCCGTGAGGCGTCACAGTACCGGGAACGATCGGCCCCAACAGTTTGGTGCATGCGGGATATTCCAAAGCTTCCAGCCCGCAGCCCAAGGTGTCGATCAGACAGTTGCGGGCAGTTTCCAACGCCAAGGCAGAAGGACGGGCGCCGCTTAGCACGAAATCGGCGATATCGAC
>JAGRHK010000221.1 GCA_020444985.1 Candidatus Competibacteraceae bacterium | reverse complement strand
ACCGTTGACGTCCAGGATTTCGCTTAACAGAAGCTGCGTTTTGAAAACGACATTCTGGATTTTCATGATTCGCGCGAGTAACGCCTTGCGTCCCGGCGCATCGTCTTGCGCCTCTTCCTCATGTTGTAACGCAGTCAGCCGCGTTCTCAGTTTTATCGCATTAGACGCAATTTCAACCTGATAAATAAGCCGCGCCGGCTCATTGTCAGGCGTATGGGCAATGTCTTTTACCCAATTCTGGGATTCCTGTAACTGGGTCAAGTGCTTCTCAAGTTCAGGTAAACGTTTCAGGATGCAGGTTTGCTCGAACATACGTCGACATTGTTTGATTACGGTGATCGCCGGCAGGATGTCCTGGTCCCAAGCGATGCGCCAACCCTCCAGAAAGTGAGGATCACCCAAGCTGACCCAGCCGCGAAGACTGGCCAGCGAATGTTGTACGCCTGCCAGCACCCGTAAGGAGGCCTGAGCCATGGGCGCGCCTTCCCGGGCTAACAGGACAATCCGGTTGCGTAATTCATAAGTTGAGACCAATGCGGCCAATAACAGGCTGATGCCAACCAGCGCGACTGAAAGATGGGAAAGCAACAGTTGTCGGTGCAGAGGACGCTTTTTCGCAGGATGCTCAGCGTTCCGGGGCAGCGAATTCATGCGTAGCCTTTTCCAGGAATGTTGGAAGCGTTGGCGAATAAGACCGGGTAGCCGTGGGTTCGCCAGAACCCGAGGCGCGACGAGGTCATCAGGGTTCCCGGCGGCCGAGAACAGTACGCAATCGGGCAAGGCTGAACGGTTTAACCAGTGTAGTTACGGCGCGCAATCCATTGAATTCAGCCAGCGTTTTAGCATCACTGGCATAATCGGGATTATAGCCGGTAGTAATGACAAGATCAGAGGCATAGCCCTGCTGTAACAGCCAGAGTAATAATTCATTGCCATCCATGCCCGGCATCACCATATCCAGCATGATCGTCGTCGGTTGGAAGTTGGCATAGCATTCCTGGAAAGCTTTGCCATCCGTTGTCACCATCACCTGGTAGTCCAGGGACAGGGCAACCTGACGGACAAACTCACCGAATGCAGGCTCATCATCAACAATCAGCAGGCGTTTCTCATTCATGGAGGATTGCGGTTCCGGATTCATACAAAAGTTGCTAAAAAATGACGATTTATCAGTTAAGTGTGAATCATTTTTCAAAAAACCAGCTTTTAATCATGCTATTGAATTGAATTTCAACGCTGAACCGGGGAAAGCGTAACGAAAAATTCAAGGAACGCCTAGCTTAAAACTGCAATCGGTTGTTTGATCGCCTTGCGTTGACGTTATCGCCAACCGGGCTTAACATCATTTCATAAAATCATCGGTTCCCAAGGGGCTATTGACCCCAAGGGGATGAAAAGAGAATCTGGTGCAGCGACCGTGAGGCCCGCCTAAGCCAGAGCTGCCCCCGCAACTGTGAACAGCGAGTCACGCCCCCCGTGCGCCACTGGCCGAGCTGGCTGGGAAGGCTGGGCGAGCGACGAGGACCTGTGAGCCAGGAGACCTGCCGATGATGCTGTTACACGTATTTCCGGGCGGGGTGTTCCGGGGTTGTGGACGGTCTCCTGCCTGAATGGCCGCAAATCCAGCGCGGTTATCAAATCTTCAAGGCGACTTCCCTGAAACCTGCCGCTCGCAACCCAGGGGAAGATCGTTCATGCATATTACCGAAGGCTTTTTACCACCCCTTCATGCTGCGCTCTGGACGGCGGTTTCCTTACCATTCGTCGCTGTCAGCGCCTATCGCGTTAATCGGCTAATGCGCGAACAGCCTGAGATTAAATTGTTATTAGCAGCATCGGGCGCTTTTGCCTTTGTAATTTCGGCGCTCAAACTGCCGTCGGTCACCGGTAGTTGCTCCCATGCGACGGGGACGGGATTGGGCGCGATTCTATTTGGTCCCTCCGTGATGGCGTTATTGGGAACTATCGTGCTGGCGTTTCAAGCGCTATTACTCGCGCATGGCGGAATCACGACACTGGGAGCGAATGTATTCTCGATGGCGATTGTCGGCCCCTGGGTCGCCTATGCCGTGCTGCGCAGCGCTCAGAGCTTACAAGCGCCGCTGGCGCTCAGTGTATTCCTGGCGGCGATGCTGGGCGGCTGGGCCACCTATCTGATGACGGCAGGACAACTCGCGCTGGCCTTTCCCGACCCGACCAGCGGCATTGCTGGATCGTTCCTCAAATTTGCCGGCGTGTTTGCGCCAACCCAGTTACCGCTAGCGGTGATCGAGGGATTATTGACCGTGGTGATCGTTAATTTTCTTCGCGAATACAGTAGCGACGAATTGCAAAATCTCAATTTCCTGCCAAAAACTCTGGTTTCGGAGGCTCGCCCGTGAAAGCGCAAACAGGTTGGCTGCTGGCGCTGGTCGTGGTGTTAGTGGCGGTTTCACTAGTGATGGGTAGCCATCACGAAGGCGCTGAATTTGTGGGAACCGATGGCCAAGCGATGGAAATGGCCGCCGCACTGAACCCGGATTATCAACCCTGGTTCGATTTTATTTGGGAACCTCCTGCTGAAATTGCCAGTGGGTTATTTGCGCTGCAAGCGGCCCTGGGCGCGGGCGTACTCGGTTACTACCTGGGTTTCAAACGCGGTCAGCGTCAGGGCCGGCAGAAACATCCTAATGCGGGCGATTGATCATCATGCCTGGACCAACCGCTGGCGGGACTGGCACCCTTTGGAAAAAGGGTTGCCTGCGCTCGGATTATTGATGTTGGTCTTGATATTACCGCCCTTGACCACCGCACCGCTGGTTCTAGCGGGCGCGCTGTTGACGACCGTGTATGGTGCTGGAATTCCCTGGAAAACCTTGTTGAGCGTCCTGGCCGCGCCGGTGACATTTTTATTGGCGGGCATCCCGTTTCTGGCCATCTCGATAGATTTTACTTCCGGTTTTGCCCTCACCTTTTCACCTGAAGGATTCCAGTTGGCTCTGCAAACAGTGATCCGCGCCTTAGCGGCGATGAGCTGTCTCGCGTTTCTGATTTTGACGATGCCGCTCACCGATGGCGTGCTCCTGTTGCGGCGTATAGGGGTTCCTGCTGGAATTATTGAATTGATTCTGCTGATTTACCGTTTGATCTTTGTCTTTGCCGAACGGGCTCTAACCGGTCGCCAGGCCCAGGCCGGGCGACTGGGTTATTCCCGTCTGGATCGGTCGGTGCGCTCCTTGGGTTTGTTAGGAGGCAATTTGTTCCAGCGGGCGCTGGAGCAGGCGCGCCGCCTGGAGACCGGATTGATGGCGCGGGGTTATACCGGCGAGCTTCGCGTATTATCGCCGCCTCGGAAACTGTCGTGGAGGCGGTTGGCGGTCAGTATCGCTGGAGTCAGTCTCATCGGCTTGGCCAGTGGCGGGCTGACGCACGGCTTGTCATGAAAGAACCGCTACTGGCTGTTTGTAGTCTGGAATATGTCTATCCAGGCGGAGTGACCGCGCTGCGTGGTCTTAACCTCCGTATTGAACAGGGCCGAAAACTGGCGATTCTGGGTTCCAACGGTTCCGGCAAGACCACATTGCTCTTGCATCTCAACGGTCTGTGTAAACCGAGCTGCGGGGAAATTCGGTTGGAAGGTCAAACCGTGCGCTACGATCACCAGGCGCTCAACCACTGGCGGCGGCGGGTCGGGTTGATCCTGCAGGAGCCGGACGATCAGTTATTTGCTGCGACCGTCCGCCAGGATGTGTCGTTCGGGCCGTTGAATCTGGGTCTGTCCGATGCCGAAGCAGACGCGCGGGTACGTGAGGCGCTGGAGGCGCTGCACATCGCACATCTGGCCAACCGAGCAACGCACACCCTCAGTTTCGGCCAGAAGAAACGGGTGGCGATTGCCGGGGTGCTGGCGATGCGCCCGGAAATTCTGGTGCTGGATGAACCGACCGCCGGTCTGGACGCACTGGGCGTGATCCATTTACTGGGCGCTTTGCAACAATTGCACGATGCCGGCGCGACTTTAGTGTTTTCCACGCATGATGTAGAACTGGCCTACGCCTGGGCCGACGACGTCGCCGTGTTCCATGAGGGCGTGGTGCTGCGTCAGGGGGAGACCGTTGCGTTGTTAAGCGATCGGGAATTGTTGCGCCGGGCGCAGTTACGCCGTCCGTTATTGCTGGAAGTGGCCGAGGCGCTGAGCGTGGACGTCTGCGTGGGATCGCCGTTCCGTTCCCGCGAGGCA
>JAGRHK010000220.1 GCA_020444985.1 Candidatus Competibacteraceae bacterium | reverse complement strand
AAATCTTCCGATCCCGACGACAGGAGGCAAATTTCATGGGCAGGGTAGATAAAGAACCATCCGCCGTTATAGGCGAAGATGAAGCTCAACAAACCGGTGAACGACCCAGCGTGGAAATGCAGCACTGTCTTGACGAAGTCGTAGCCGTGCTACGCAAATACGAAGTGGGCGTGACGCTCTGCCTGGCCAGCGACCGGGAATCGGTGTTGCTTTATCGGATTCCTGAGTGGTGCGCTGTATCGTTGAGCGACAACGGCCCAGAAATCAACTCCGACCAACTTTGGCAGACCGATGATCTGGAAAAGCTCATGTTTCGCAGTTACCAGATGTCCACTGCCTTGCGGGAAATGAACGAACGCATGCACACGGAATCCACCCGTCTGGACGAGTTCGTCCGCAACCTGGGCCAGCATTTGTTGGATCCTGATCGCAAGGCTCATTGAGGCATGACGAGCGGCGGCGCCCGATATCTGGAGCCTGCAATCTGGAGTCTGCTCCCTTTAGGGTCGGGCATTCGCCATTCGCCACTGCTGCGCCAACTGGCGGGCTTCCGCCAACTCGGTTTGATTCAACCGAGTTGTTACCGAGTCCAGCGGTTGTGCTGCGCCTACATAGCCGCTGGACACGGCCAGATCCAGCCAGAGATACGCTCTGATCCAGTCCGTTTCTATGCCGCGACCGTTGCTGTACAGCATGCCCAATCCGTATTGAGCCAGTGACAGACCATTATTAGCCGCCTTTTCAAACCAGGCAAACGCTGCTTGATCATTTTGCGGCGCGCCGTGTCCTGTTGCGTACAATACGCCCAATAATAGCTGGGCCAAGGACGCATTCTGTTCGGCGGCTTTACGATACCAGGCGGCTGCCTGATTCTCGTCCTTTGGCAATCCACCCCGGCCATCCGCATACATCAATCCCAGATTTAATTGGGCAGCAGCCAGTCCTTGTTCCGCCGCCTTGCGATACCAAGCCACCGCTTGCTTGTCATCCGGCAGCGTCCCTCGGCCATTGGCGTAAAACACCCCTAGATTGAATTGCGATTCCGCATCACCCTGTTCCGCCGCTTTCTGAAACCATTGCAAAGCCTGCCGTTCGTCCTGCGATACGCCAATGCCCTGCGTATACATTTTAGCTAACTGGGCTTGGCTGACGGCATGACCCTGTTCCGCCGCCTTGCGATACCATTCCGCCGCCAGTCGCTCATCTTGTCCGTCCGGTCCCTTTTCGGCATAGTAAGCGCCTAACTGATATTGCGCCTCAACACGGTTCTGTTCCGCCGCTTTAGTCAGCCAGCCCAAGCCGAGTCGTTCATTGCGCGATACGCCTTTCCCGGTCAGATAACGTCCAGCCAGGCGTAGTTGCGCTTCGACATTGCCGCCCGCTGCTGCCTGCTCCATGAGTTGAATGCCTTTGGCTTCATCCAGGACGACGCCGCGACCATTCAAATAGCCCTCGGCCAGCTCCAACTTCGCCAAAGGCAAATCCTGGTCAGCCGCGCGGCGGAACCAGAGCAGCGCCTGCCGTTCATCCCGAGAAATACCACGACCTTCCGCGTACATTCGTCCCAGATAATATTGCGCCAGCGGAACATCACGGTCTGCGGCCTTTTGGTACCAGCGCACGGCTGCGGCATCGTTACGAGCGACGCCCTGGCCCTCGGCATATAAGCGTCCCAGAGTGACTTCGGCGACTTCCAGTTCCTGTTCCGCCGCCTTGCGCATCCAGCGGAAAGCCTCACCGGCATTGGCGGTTACCCCACGACCGTTCAAATAGCGCACCGCCAGATTATATTGAGCTTCAGCGTGATTCTGCTCCGCCGCCTTGCGGTACCAGCGCACTGCCTCGTCATCGCTGGCCGCCACGCCGCCGCCACCTGCGGCAAACATGACGCCGAGATTGAATTGAGCGCCGGCATGGCCTTGCCTGGCGGCCTGCTCATACCAACGCACCGCTTCCTTATCGTTACGGGAGATGCCGCGCCCACTGGCGTAGAAATTTCCTATTTCAAACTGGGCGGGAGCATATCCCTGTTCCGCCGCCTTGAGATACCAACGCGCTGCCTGGCTATCATCGCGCTTCATTCCCTTGCCAGTCGCGTATTGGGTGGCCAGCACGCACTGGGCCTCGGGATTGCCGCGATCAGCGGAGCGAACCAGCCAGAACGAGGCTTCCCGTTCGCTGCGGGCAATGCTGGGATCAGCGGCATACAATATCCCCAAATGAAACTGCGCCTCAGCATTGCCTTGCAGGGCGGCGCGGCGCAACCATTCCGAGGCGGCGCGCTGATTGTGCGTCACGCCGTGCCCGCGCAAGTACATCAGACCGATCATATTCTGGGCGCGGGGATCACCCTGCTTGGCCCAGATCATGTACCCTTCAAAAGCAGTCACGTAATCGCCGCGCTGGTAGGCATCGGCGGCGGTATTGGTGGCGGCTCCAGGCGCTGCCGGTCGGGCATCGCCATAATGCCAAACGCCTTTTTTATCCTGCCACTTATTGACTCCTGCGTCTTGGGCAACCGCAACCTGAACCAGGTTGGCCAGGATCGCTGCGGACCACAACAGCATCTTTATACGCATCGCTACCTCCAATAATCCTGACGAGTTCCTTGAAATCCGCGTTATCGGCCACAATTTATGTTGAGTTCCGATTTGTCACAACGAATATTTAAACTTATAGTCCTATAAAGCTCGTGGGTAACCTGTAACCCTCATTCGTTATTGACTCCGCCACAACGAGGATATTCCAATGGGCATCAATTTGCAGAAAGGCCAGCGCATCAGTCTGGAAAAAGAGGCCGGGCGTGGCCTGAGCCGGGTGATCATGGGCTTGGGTTGGGGCATGAAACAAGTCCAGAGCAAGGGGTTCCTGGGCTTTGGCGGCGGTTCCCGCCAGGAGGCCGTTGACCTGGATGCTTCCTGCCTGCTGTTCGACGCGAGCGGCAATCTGGCGGATACCGTGTGGTTTCGACAACTGCAAAGCCAGTGTGGCTCCATTCGTCACAGCGGCGACGATCGTTCTGGCGGCGGTGAGGCTGGCGCGGATAATGAGCGGATCACCATCGATCTGAGCCGGGTTCCCGCAGCCGTGCAAACATTGATTTTTACCGTCAACAGCTTTAGCGGCGAGAGTTTTGCCGGTATCCCCAACGCTTTCTGTCGATTGGTCGACGATGCCAACAACGGCGAAGTCGCGCGTTTCGATCTGTCCCTGGAAGGCGGCAGCCATACCGGTCTGATTATGACCAAGCTTTATCGTCACAACAATGAATGGAAAATGCAGGCGATTGGCGAGCAAGCCGAAGGCCGTACTTTTCATGATTTGCTGCCAGCGCTTCAGCCTTATCTGTGAAATTTGCCGGGAACAGGATCATGGAATTGCAGCCCGGTCAGAATTTTTCGATCACCAAGCACAGTCCGGCCCCTGATGCGGTCACCATCGCCCTGAGCTGGGAGCCGGCCAATACGCCATTGACTCTGGACTCCAGCGCTTTTGCTCTGAATGCGCAAAGCAAGGTGCGCGGCGATGACGATTTCATTTTCTACAACCAGCTCACCTTGCCCGGCGATGGCATTCAACGCGCCGAGGATGGGCGGACGTTCACGGTAACCTTCGCCAAGCTCCCGACAGGGATCGAGCGGATCATTATCGCCCTGACGATTGATCAGGGTCAGCAACGCGGTCAGTCGTTTGGCCAACTTAATCAGGTGCGCGCCGAAATTCGTGATGCGGGCAACGCGGCAACCTTGGCGACTTTCCCACTGACAACGCGGGCGATGCCGGAAACCGCGTTGATTGTCGGCGAGTTCTACCTGCGTAACGGCGAATGGAAATTCCGAGCGGTCGGCCAAGGCTTTGTTGGCGGGTTGGGGCCGCTGGCCAAGCAGTATGGCGTGGACGTCGCCGATGAGGCCGAAGCGGCTCCAGCTCCGCCCGCGCCGCGTCCTGCTGCTCCCGCGCCGCCAGCCGCGCCTGCCAAGCCCATTCGTCTGGAAAAGATCACGCTGGAGAAGAAGGGCAGCAGCATTTCTCTGGAAAAGAAGGGCCATGGTTTTGATGACTTGGTCATTAATCTCAATTGGAATCAGGGCAGTGGCGGCAAGGGTTTCTTTGGCCGCCTGACGGGCAGCGGCAAGGTCGACCTCGATCTGGGATGTCTGTTCAAAATGCGCGATGGCCGACCTGGGGCGGTGCAGGCGCTGGGCAACAGTTTTGGCAGCCTGCAGAACCCGCCTTATATTCAGCTCAT
>JAGRHK010000021.1 GCA_020444985.1 Candidatus Competibacteraceae bacterium | reverse complement strand
GTCGCGCCAGCACCGTTTCCAGATAAGCGCGTTGACTTTCCAGTTGTTGCTGGCTGTGCTGCGCCGCATCGCGCGCCTGGGCCAGGTTACGGGTCATTTCGTTAAAGGATTGCACCAGAAAGCCCAGTTCGTCGCTGCTGGCCTGCGCCAGTTGTTTGTCAAACTGACCAGCGGCGACTGCCTGGGTGCCTTCTGCCAATTCCCGCAGGGGTTGCACCAGGCGGCGGGCCGTGTAGAACGCCGCCCAGAAAGCCGCTAACACCGCAAGCAAAAGAGCCAGTGACAGAATCAGCGTAAAGCTGGCTTTAAGCGGCGCTCTTAGAAAAATCAGTTCCTTGTAGCTGTCGAAAGCAGCTTGCACGGCGTCCGCCAGCAGGCTGAGGCGATCGGTGATCGGGAACAGCGCCTGGAGCAAGCGAGCTTCGACGCCGGGAACAGCGATCCGAACCGCCACCCGGATATGAAAACCGCTGTCGCCAATCGGTTCCAGACCGACATAGTTATGGCCTTGCTGGACTTGCAACAACACGGCATCGGGTGGCGGCGCGGGCAGAGTGAGCGATGGATCGGCGGCAGCGGTCGCGATAATCCGCCCGTCTCGGCCAAATAGTGTCAATTCGGACGCTTCGCCGAAATCCAGTAGATCGTCCAGGCGCCGGGCCGCCTGTTCGCCCTCGATATCGGCCACGTTTTCCGCCATGCGCGCGGTTTGTTTGAGTACGTCGCGCATGCGCAAATCCAGGGCGGTGCGGCTCAATTCCAGCGCGTCTTCAAGACCCTGGTCCACATGGACATTGAACCAGCTATCGATGCCGCGCTGGAGGAAATTCAAGGAGAAGCCGTAGACCAGCGCCACCGGCCCGATCGCCAGCGCTGCGAAGATGCCCGCCAACCGCAGGGTTAGACGGGCACCGGGCGCTTGACGCCCGTAGCGGCGCAGCAAGTCAATCAAATTATACAAAATCAGCGCCGCCAATGAGCCAAGACCAATGGCGCTGATCAGCAAGAGCCAGCCGTACACCTGTTGGAACTGCGCCGAATCGGTGGTGGCGCCGCTCATGAGCACCAGGATGATCAACAAAACGCCCAGCAACGCCAGCACGGCGGGCAATCCCCGGCCGCGCGCGAGTCGACGCAGAATCAAAGTCGCCATACCCGCCATGCGCTTGCCAATCGCCAGTCGTCGGAAATATAGGCAAATAACCGTAATGGCGTCGGCAATGCGTCCACGTCGAGCCGGGCGCGCAGAGCGCCTTGATAGCGCTGATTTGGGAGTAGCAAACCTTTATCCAGGAATGGGAAATCGGTGATGCGCCCCATGAACTGCAAGGCGCTGCTCAAGCTGGGGAATCCTCGCCGCTCGCCGCTGTTTAGCGTCGTGACCAGATATTGCCGGCTGAGGGTATGATATTCCAGTCGGAAACGTTGGGACAGCGCATAAACCGTTTCGCTCCACACCCAGGCGCGCTGTCGGCGGACTTGCATTTCCAGTTCAATCGTCAGCGGCACCCCGTTTTTCAAGGCTTCGACCGCCGCCTGACTGAAGCGGTATTCAATCTGAGCGTTCAGGCGGTAGACATTCCCGTGCAGCCGGGTCGAGGCGCTGATGATCTCGAAGCCGGCGGCCCAGGCTGTTGACGCACTCAGCAACGCCAGCAGGGCTATGAGCCAGACGATCAGGGGAGGCGCGCAGGGTCGGATCAGGAGACCTGCCGACATGCAACCTCCCCGGCGGATACGTCGCGTTTGACCAGCACAGCGTAATAGAAACCGTCCATGTTTCCTTCACCGGGGAGAATTTGTCGGCCATGCGCCAGGCCGCGCCCCCAGGGCGCGACGATCAGTTGTTCTTTGGCATCCGGTTGCCGGGCGAGAAAAGTTGCCAGGACCTGTTCATTCTCTTGCCGCAATACCGAACAGGTCGCATACAACAGGCGGCCTCCCGGACGCAGCAGAGGCCACAGGCTGGCGAGCATGGCCTGTTGTTGATCGGCCAGTGTCGCGATGTCGCTGTCTCGGCGCAGCAGCTTGATGTCAGGATGGCGGCGAATCACTCCAGTTGCCGAACAGGGCGCATCCAGCAGAATGCGGTCGTAGGGAGCGCCATCCCACCAGTCTGCAGGTCGCCGGGCGTCCCCTGCGATCAGGTGCGCCTGGAATTGCAATCGGTGGAGGTTTTCTGCAATGCGCTTCAGGCGGGCGGCATCCTGATCCAGCGCCGTTAGATCCAGATGTGGGGTGCATTCCAGCAAATGGCTCGTCTTGCCGCCCGGAGCAGCGCAGGCATCCAGTACGCGCAAACCGGGCTGAACATCCAGCAAGGGCGCGGCCAATTGGGCAGCAGCGTCTTGCACCGAAATCCAGCCTTCGGCGAAACCGGGCAGCGCGGTCGGTTCGGCTGCCGCGTTCAAGGTCAGCGCAGTTGCTGCATAGGCTGAGGGTTCCGTCGCGTATCCCAACATCGCCAATTGCGATTGGCAGGCATCCCGGTCAAAGTGGCGCATGTTGATGCGCAAGGTGAACGGTGGACGAGCATTATTGGCCGCGAGGATCGCGGGCCAGTCGTCCGGCCAGTCCTGTTGCAAGCGTTGCAACAGCCAGCGAGGATGAGCCACGCTCGCTTCCGGATCCTGGTCCAGCGCCGCAGTTAATTCCTGGCGGCGACGCAAAGCCGCGCGCAAGACCGCGTTGGTCAAGCCGACGGCCCACGGCTTTCCCATCTGTCGAGCCGCGTTCACGGTTTCCGCGACAGCGGCATGGTCGGGGATGCGTAAATGCCACAATTGATAAAGACCCACCAGCAACAAGGCCCGGATGGCATGTTCGCGCGGAGCCAGCGGTCGCGCTAACAGCCGTTGCAACAGCGTTTGCAACTGGGGATGCCAGCGACAGACGCCATGACACAATTCGTGCAGCAGACCACGATCCCCTTGTTCAGCGCGCGCTGAAACCGGGGGCAGCGCTGTCGCCAGCGAGCGTCCTTCACCCAGAACCTGGCCCAGCGCGCGAGCTGCCAGCGCGCGGACGTTCATGCCGCGCCCAGCCGCTGGCCAGTCAGGCGACGGGCGTTCAGGAACGCATCGACCGGTAACGGCTTGCCGCCAGGCAATTGCACCTCAGTCAGCCGCAAAACGCCGGAACCGGTAGCGACAACAATCCCGGAAGGTTCTTCGCGCAATACTGTACCCGGCGGCGCAGTCGCCGGTTCTTCTTCATCAGCCGTTGCGCGCCAGATGCGCAGCATGGAATCCTGCAGACGGGTATGAGCGACCGGCCAGGGATTAAACGCCAGCACCTGTCGCTCAAGCTCCAGCGCTGACCGGCTCCAGTCCAGTTCCAGATCGGCTTTATTCAGCTTCGGGGCATAATTTGCCAGCGCATCATTCTGGGGCTGTGGCGCGAGACGGCCTGCGACGATCTCCGGCAGCGTCGCTTGCAAGAGCCGCGCGCCCAGCATCGCCAGTCCATCATGCAGCTCGCCGCCGGTGATGCCGCGCGGAGTCGGACAGGCGGCCTGGGTAAATACCGGTCCGGTGTCCAGACCAGCCTCCATGCGCATGATGCTGACGCCGGTTTCAGGATCGCCGCTGAGCAAGGCCCAATGGATGGGGGCCGCGCCACGCCAGCGCGGCAATAGTGAGGCATGGACATTAATACAGCCCAACTTGGGCATGGCCAGCACTTCGGGGGGCAGAATCAGTCCATAGGCGACGACGACCAGCAAGTCGGGTTGCAGAGTGGCCATTTCAGCCTGCACCGCCGGGTCGCGCAGGGTGAGGGGTTGGTAAACCGGGATCTCAAGCGCTTGGGCGCGGATCTTGATCGGGCTGGCGCGCAGCGGGCGACCTCGACCTGCCGGTCGATCGGGCTGGGTATAGACCGCCGCCAGCGAACAACCGTTATCCAGCAGAATTTGCAGGGAAGGGACGGCGAATTCGGGCGTTCCCGCGAAAATCAGGCGCGGCGCATTCATGCTTAAGCAGCGCGCGTTTCAAGGCGAGCCTGTTTTTCCAGCTTCTTGCGGATGCGATCGCGTTTGAGCAGCGACAGGTAATCCACAAAAAGCTTCCCATCCAAATGGTCAATTTCGTGCTGGATGCAGACCGCCAACAGACCGTGCGCCTCCAGCTCGAAAGGTTCGCCATTGAGATCCAGCGCGCTGACCTGGATCCGTTCAGCGCGACGG
Organism: Candidatus Competibacteraceae bacterium; assembly: GCA_020444985.1. Classification (GTDB taxonomy): domain Bacteria; phylum Pseudomonadota; class Gammaproteobacteria; order Competibacterales; family Competibacteraceae; genus UBA2383. The sequence goes on along the minus strand of JAGRHK010000021.1, from coordinate 7,316 downwards.
ACGGTTTCGTAGAAGCCAGGTACCGAGAGACAACCTTCGTCCATTTCGCCTTCGCCTTCGCGTTCCAGAAGCGTGGGATTGATGAACACGCGCGGCTGATCTTTATTTTCGGATATATCCATGACCACCACCCGTTTCTGGACATTGACCTGGGTCGCAGCCAAGCCGATGCCCGGCGCAGCGTACATGGTCTCCAGCATGTTAGCGACCAGGATGCGCACGCTGTCATCAATGGTTTCCACCGGCAGCGCGGGCTTGCGCAAGCGGGGGTCGGGATAATGCAGTATATCGAGTTGCGCCATGACTCCTCCGTGAAAGCCTGGATTAAATGCGTCAATCAAATCTTGCGATTTTAGTCATTCGGTGCGAAATCATACGAGAAACTCATGCATCGGGGCTATACTTTGCGCGATGGGAGTGATCCGCTACACTCCCACCCATTCCTCCGAAGGATGAGCAAGGACCATGAACATCACGCGTTCCTCAAAGCGCCTTGGCGCGGTTGTGTCGCTGACAGCGGCAGTTTTATTCGGGGCATGCGCCCAAAATCCCTCTGAATCCGACGTGCCCGAACCCCGTTCAACCGTTTCACCCCCTGGCGGCGCCCCTCCGGCGCTGACCGGATCGTCTCCAGGCCAACCGCCGGTTGTTTCCGAGTTGGTCCCGCTACGCCCCGATCACCCGCAAACCTACACAGTGGCTCCGGGCGACACCTTGTGGAGCATTGCTGGCCGGTTTCTGCAAAATCCCTGGCAATGGCGCGAAATCTGGCGGCAGAATCCGCAGATTCGCAATCCCAACCGGATTTATCCCGGCAATGTGTTGCGCTTCAGCTACGATGCGAGCGGTCAACCGCAACTGGAAGTCGCCGAATCCGGAGACGTACCGCTGATCAAACTCTCACCGCAAATCCGGGTCGAGGAATTAAGCCAACCGATTCCGCCGGTGCCGCGCGACGCCGTCGAATCGTTTCTGACCCGCGGCTTGATCCTGAGCGATGCGCACTGGCAGGGTGCGCCGTACATTGTGGCTGATGATGATCAGCAAGTCATATATGCCGATCGTGACCGTGTTTATGCCCGAGGCGCTATTTTTGACCAGCCGCGTTATCAGGTGTTCCATCCCGGTGAACCGCTGCGCGAACCCGGTTCCGGCCGTTATCTCGGCACGGTTGGCATCTACCTGGGTCAGGCGGTTTTGGAAAAGGATGCGGATCCAGCCACGCTGATTCTGGCCAATACAGTGGCTCCAGTGCGCGTCGGCGACCGCCTGTTCCCACTGGAGAACGAAGCTGAGCTTTACAGCTTCGAACCACACCCGGCGCCGCCCGATACTTATGGATTCATTCTCGCCAAGCTGGATACCGAGGTGGGCCAGATTACCCAGTACAGCAGCGTAATTATCAATCTGGGCGCTCAGGAAGGTCTTGAACCCGGTCATGTGCTGGCCATCTCTGGTAAGGAGCGCACCGTTGCGGATCCGGTCTCTGGTGGAAACGTGCGCTTGCCTGGCGAACGTTCCGGTCTGGTTATGGTGTACAAAGTGCACGATCTGGTGAGCTATGCGCTGGTGATGCAGGCGGAACGGCCCATCCGCCTGCAAGACCCGGTAATGACGCCCTGAACGACGTCTTACCGCCCCCTGCGGATGATCCGGCTTGGCTACTGGCGTTGTTGCGAGCGCCAGGTATCGGGCCGGCGCGGTTTGCCCGGTTATTGGACTCTTTTGGTTCGGCGGCGGCAGTGTTTGCCGCAGGTCGCGCCGAATGGAGCCGTCTGGACTTGCCGGGTGCGGCGCTTGATTATCTGAGCGCGCCTGACTGGCGGCGGGTTGAGACTGACCTCGCCTGGCTGGAGCAGCGCAATAACCATCTGCTGGCGCTGACCGACTCCCGCTATCCGCCCCTGTTGCGACAGATTTCCTATCCTCCGCCCCTTCTGTTTGTCCATGGCGATCCGGATTGCCTGCGGAACTTGCAACTGGCCGTTGTCGGCACGCGCAATCCTACGCCGCTCGGTCGCGAAACCGCTCACCGTTTTGCGGAACATTTGGCTGGAGCGGGCATGACGATTACCAGCGGATTGGCGTTGGGTATCGATACGGCGGCTCATGAAGGCGCATTGGCGAATAGCGTCGGCCACACGATCGCCGTCATGGGCACGGGTCTCGACCGAGTCTATCCCGCTAAAAATCGCGATCTGGCTTACGCTATCGCTGAACGCGGCGCGCTGATTTCCGAGTTGCCCACCGGCACGCCGGCAGCGGCGGGTAATTTTCCCCAGCGCAATCGCCTGATCAGTGGACTGGCATTGGGCGTACTGGTGGTCGAGGCGGCTGCGCGCAGTGGTTCGCTGATTACCGCGCGCCTGGCGCTTGAACAGGGCCGGGAAGTGTTTGCCATTCCCGGCTCCATCCATAACCCGCTGGCCAAGGGCTGTCATGCCCTGATCCGCGAAGGGGCCAAGCTGGTGGAAACAGCGACGGATATTTTGGAAGAACTTGGGTCTCTGGCGGCAGTCAGCGCTATTGCGCCCATGGCTGAAGCAGCGCTGGGCGCTACCAAGCCGGCGATGGATTTATTGGATGAAGAGTATCGGCAGTTGCTGGTGGCCATGGGCGATGAGTCGTGCGGGGTCGACCTGTTGGTAGAGCGTTGCGGATTGACGGCAGAAGTGGTTTCCTCCATGCTTCTAATCCTGGAGTTGGAAGGATTCATTGCGGCGATCCCCGGCGGTTTTTACTGTCGTCTGAAATGTTAAATGCTGCTCACCATCTCCTCACGATAGCGGAGCGGTGACTTTCGTGCGTTGGCCAACTTGGCCTGCGCCTTGCGCCCCCGCCAATGAGCCGGGGGTTTTTGTACTTTCAAGGCGAACTTCTGAATGAAAGAAAACATGCTGGATGTGTTGATGTATCTGTTCCAGAGCGATATGGATCAGGACATTGATGCGGAGCCGGATCGCGAATCCATCCAAACCGAATTGCTGGCGGCCGGGTTTCCCTCACAGGAAGTACGCCAGGCTTTTGACTGGTTGGATGGTTTGGTCGAGCGCCGGTCTGTCCCACTGCCGCCAGCGAACCCAGGTTCATGCCGTATCTATGTTCAGACTGAGCAAGCTCGGCTGGATGTGGATTGTCGCGGGTTCCTGCTGTCTTTGGAGCAGAGCGGTATTCTCGATTTGGAAACTCGCGAGCGGGTCATTGACCGAGTCATGGCGCTGAAAACTGATGACATCGATCTGCATCAGTTGAAGTGGATTGTCCTGATGGTGTTGCTTAATCAGCCGGGTCAGGAAGAGGCCTACACCTGGATGGAAGGATTGATATTTGACGAGGTTCCGCACTGTCTTCATTAGTGAGCTGTATAAAACTCACGGATTGATTGTGGGAGCCTGCTTGCGAACGATCTTACGCGCGATCGCCCACAAGCAGGCTCCCCGCGCTAAGCAAGTATTTGATTTCGCCAAGTCTGGCTTTTAGACAGTTGCTTTGGTTATTCGGTACAGTATTTTCCGCCGCTGCGTCGAAGCCGACCGCGCTAGCGGGTTTTATGCCAAGGGCGCTGCTTTTCTTAATGGCCGGACGCGCGCTCAGGCGTTATTTTTCTGTCAGCCCCCAATTTAGCCCCACAATAAGGTTATGAGTAAAAATCTGGTCATCGTGGAATCGCCGGCCAAGGCGAAGACCATTAAGAAATATCTGGGCAAGGATTTCGAGGTTCTTGCCTCTTATGGCCATGTGCGTGATCTGGTGCCCAAGGAAGGCGCAGTCGATCCCGATCGCGACTTTGCCATGAAGTATCAGATCATCGATGATAAAAGCGAGCGTCATGTCGAGACCATCGCCAAAGCGGTCGCCAAGGCCGAGGCGCTCTATCTGGCCACTGACCCGGATCGCGAAGGCGAAGCCATTTCCTGGCACTTATGCGAAATCCTCCGGCAACGCGATTTACTGGGTGACAAACCCGTGCGGCGCGTTGTGTTTCATGAAGTCACGCAACGGGCGATTCAGGAGGCTGTTGCGCATCCACGCAATCTGTCTCTGGATTTGGTCAATGCCCAACAGGCCCGGCGGGCGCTGGATTATCTCGTCGGTTTTAACCTGTCGCCCTTATTGTGGAAGAAGATCCGCCCCGGTCTGTCCGCAGGCCGAGTGCAATCGCCCGCACTACGGATGGTCGTTGAGCGCGAAGAAGAGATCGAGCGGTTCCAGTCGCGGGAATACTGGACGCTGGAAGCAGACGCCGCCAAAGCCCGCCAGCCGGTGACGGCCCGGCTGCTGGAATATGCCGGTGAGAAGCTGACGCAATTCAGCGTAACCGATGGCGAACAAGCGCAGGCCATGGAACGAACCTTGCTGGATGCCGCGCGCGCGCACCTGACGGTGTCTGGATCCATCGCTGATGAACGTGTGATCGGTCGCCTGCGCGTCGCTCGGGTCGAACGCAAACAGCGCAAGCGCAATCCCGCCGCGCCCTTCACTACCTCGACGCTGCAACAGGAGGCTTCGCGCAAGCTGGGGTTTTCCACGCAACGCACCATGCGGATTGCTCAGCAGTTGTACGAAGGCATCGATACTGGCAGCGGCGCGGTGGGCCTGATTACCTACATGCGCACCGATTCAGTCAATCTCGCCCAGGATGCGCTCGATGACATTCGGGCGTTGATTACCCAGCGGTATGGCGCACACAATCTGCCATCCAGTCCCCGGATTTTCAAGACCAAGGCCAAGAACGCCCAGGAAGCGCATGAAGCGATTCGTCCCACCACAATCGACCCCGCGCCGGAAACCGTCCGCGCGCATCTGAACGCGGATCAGCATGCGCTGTATGAATTAATCTGGAAGCGCACCGTGGCTTGCCAAATGATTCCAGCGACTTTGGATACCGTATCGGTCGATCTGGAATGTGGGGTGGGTAACATCTTTCGCGCGACGGGTTCGACTATTGCCGATCCTGGCTTCATGGCCGTTTATCAGGAAGGCGTGGATGATCAGAGCGATGAGGATGAGAGTCGGGCATTGCCGCCGTTGAAAGAGGGTGAATGGCTGGATTTGCGGGCGTTGCGTCCCGAGCAACATTTTACCGAACCACCGCCGCGTTATTCCGAGGCCAGTCTGGTGAAGACGCTGGAGGAGCATGGCATTGGTCGACCCTCGACGTATGCGGCGATTATTTCGACCCTGCTGGCGCGCGAATACGCGGTGCTGGACAACCGTCGTTTTAAACCGACCGATATTGGTCGAATCGTCAATCGGTTTCTGACCCAGCATTTCGATCAATACGTGGATTATGAATTTACCGCTCGTTTGGAAGATGAACTGGACGCCGTATCTCGGGGCGAGGAAGACTGGTTGCCGTTAATGCATGGTTTCTGGACCCCGTTCAAGCAACGCGTTGTGGAGAAAGCGGAAAATGTTTCGCGACAGGACGTAGTTCAAAGTCGGGAATTGGGCGCGGATCCCAAGACGGGTAAACCCGTGTCGGTGCGCATGGGCCGATTTGGTTCGTTCGCGCAGATTGGCGTCAAGGAAGATGCGGACAAACCGCGCTTCGCCAGCTTGCGGCCTGATCAGCGGCTGGACACGATTACTCTTGATGCAGCCTTGGCATTATTTCAATTGCCGCGCGACCTGGGTACCACCGCAAGTGGTGAGTCGATGCAGGCGAACATTGGTCGGTTTGGACCGTATGTGCGTTATGGTAAGAACTATGTCTCGATTAAGAATGGAGACCCTTACGCCATCAGCCGGGAACAGGCGCTGGAATTGATTGCTGCGCATGAGGAAGCCAAGGCTAATCGCCGATTACGGACTTTTCCGGATTCGGCGATTGAGATTCTCAAGGGACGTTTTGGCCCATACATTACTGACGGGAATAAAAACGTTCGGGTTCCCAAGGGCCGCGAACCGGAAAGCCTGAACCTGGAGGAGTGCGCGGCCCTTCTTCAGGAAGCGCCGGAGAAGAAGAAGCGTGCGACGAATCGCCGGCAGGCTGCTGCGCCTGCGAAAAAGAAGGGTTCCAGCAGCAGTGGGTAGGAACCCTGAAATCGGCTTCCCGCCCCCTTTTCCCTCAGCTTTTTTCCCGCAGGCAAGCGCGGGGGGTGAACGGCTACAGCGTCTACGCCTGCGCGCTGTTGCCCGGATCGTTAAAGCAGGCGGCATCGTTGCTTATCCTACCGAAGCCGTTTACGGATTGGGTTGCGATCCAAGGAATGCGTGGGCGGTCCGCCGTCTGCTGGCGCTCAAGCGGCGGCCGTTGCACAAAGGACTCATCCTGATTGCCGCTGATTTCGCGCAGCTTACGCCTTTCCTGCAACCGCTTTCATCTGAAGAGCAGATGCGACTGGCCGCGACTTGGCCCGGTCCTTACACCTGGCTGATTCCAGCCCGGATGGGAGCGCCCGACTGGTTGCGGGGCGACCATGACACGCTGGCGGTGCGCGTGACGGCGCATCCATTAGCAGCAGCGCTTTGTTGGGCCTGTGGTCATGCGCTGGTCTCCACGAGCGCCAATTTCAGCGGCCATCCTCCCGCACGCAACGCACTGGCGGTGCGTCGACAATTGGGGGGGAGCATTGACGGATTACTGCCCGGATCGACGGACAGCGCCAGTAAACCGACTGAAATTAGAGATTTACGCAGTGGTCAATTGATCCGTCCAGCTTGAAATCAGGCGGTTTCCAGCATGGGAATCACCTGCCCCAGCAGTTTCTTCACCTGATCCAGGCCGCTGATCAGGTTGCGCTCGATTTCCGTCATGGTAATCGGGCCGTGCGTCTTGCCCGCCGCCCAGTTGGCCACTACGGCGCAAGCGGCGTAGCGCAAATCCAGTTCCCGGGCCAGCGCCGCTTCCGGCATACCGGTCATGCCGACCATAGCGCAACCGTCCCGCTCCAGCCGGCGGATTTCCGCCGCCGTCTCCAGCCGTGGCCCCGGCATCGCCGCATAGGTGCATGACTCGCGCGCCTCAAGACCCAGCTTGCGAGCCGCCTGGATCAGCCGTTCCCGCAGTTCCAGGCAGTAGGGTTCGGTAAAATCGATATGGGTGACGTGGCTCAGGTTATCCTCGAAGAAGGTGCAGTGCCGGCCCCAGGTGTAATCCACGATCTGATCGGGAAGCGCCAGTACCCCTGGTGCCATATCGGCGCGAATGCCGCCCACCGCCGCCACCGCGATGACCTGCTCGATGCCGAGCCGGTGTAGCGCCCAGAGGTTGGCCCGGTAGTTGATCCTGTGCGGCGGCAAGGTGTGATGCTGACCATGGCGAGGCAGGAAAACCACGGCTCGTCCTCCCAGTTCACCGTGAATCAAGGGAC
>JAGRHK010000219.1 GCA_020444985.1 Candidatus Competibacteraceae bacterium | reverse complement strand
ATGCAGGCTGGCTGCGCTATCTTCACGATCATGTGCTGGATAAGATGGTGGAGGAACTGGGGTTGACCGTCATTCATGAACAGGCGCCGTTCGAGCCGGAGGCCGGGGCGCATGGCGAAGCGGGCGCTCACCATCGCCACTCGGCCTAGGATGTGAACGCTCGATCCGGAGAATCTTTATTCCTGAGCTTGCCCCGCCTGTTGCAACTGTGCAGTCCAGCGCTACCGGTGGGCGCTTATGCCTACTCACAGGGACTGGAGTGCGCCGTCGAGCGCGGTTGGGTGCGGGATGAAGCCAGCGCGGGCGACTGGATTCTGGGCCTGTTGCAGCAGAACCTGCAGCGACTCGATCTACCGATCTTCGTCCGGCTCTATCAAGGATGGCAAGCGGCTCATGCCGATGAAGTCCGGCGCTGGAACGCGCGATTATACGCCTCACGCGAGGCTGCGGAATTGCAGCGAGAGGATGCGCAGTTAGGCGCGGCGCTGGCCCGCTTGCTCACGGACCTGGGCATGGCCGAAGCGACCCTCTGGCGCGGCGCATCCCGGGGATGTTTCGCCACGCTGTTCAGCCTGGCGGCCGTGAAGTGGGCTATTCCCCTGCCCGTCGCAACGACCGGCTTAGGCTGGACCTGGATTGAAAACCAAGTCACCGCCGCAACCCGGCTGGTTCCGCTTGGCCAGACCGCCAGCCAACGCTTGCTGGTCGCTGCGACGCCTGTGCTGATGGACGCCGTTCACGCAGCGCTGACTCTGCCGGATGAAGACATCGGTGCAGCCGCCCCCGGCCTGGCCCTGGCTGGAGCGCTGCACGAAACCCAGTATTCCCGACTGTTCCGGTCCTGACGGGGCCAATTCATGGACAATCACTCGATTCCTGCTGAAGCTAAACTGCATCACGGTCGAAGCCTGCGTCACGATCTCATCTGGCAAACCTGGTCGCTGGTCACTCTGGCCATTTTAGTGTTCGCCATAACCGCCTATTTTCTGGTGTTCTCGCGGATGGTCGACGAATTGGCCGCCAGCGCCATGCATAAGGGCGCTAATGTCATCCGCGCTCAGACTGAAGGCCTGTTCAGCCAGATCGACCGGATCACCAATGAAACCCGGGAGTGGGGACACAATCACACCTTCACCATTGATGATCTGGGACGCTTCAATCGCCTGTTCATTCCGATCCTTACGGAACGCGAGCGCATTTCTTCAGTGCGGCTCGCCGAGGAGAGCGGTCGCGAATTTTTGTTGCTGAAGATGCCTGACGGCGAATGGCACAACCGGATCACTGATAGGGAACGATGGGGACCCGAGCAATACTGGCGAAAATGGGGTGAGGGTTACACGCTGCTCAGCGAGGAATGGCGTGAGAGCGATTACGACCCTCGTCAACAACGCTGGTATCAGGAAGCAGCGCGTCTTACTCAGGATCGCGCCTTGTACTGGAGCGATCCCTACCGGTTTCCCAGCGTTCACGAACCCGGCATGACCGCCGCAGGTCGCTGGCGCGATTCGGCTAATCAACGCCTGTACGTGATCACCCTGGACCTGAAATTACTCGATCTGTCTCGCTTTACCCGCAATATCGATATCAGCCCCAACGGCTGGGTCGCCATCATGCTGGCCGATGGTCGTCTGCTGGGTCTACCTCGCGATGCGCGCATTCAGACCGATGCGGATATCAACGCCAACGTGCTGAAAACGGTTGCCGAAAGCGATTTCATGCCCCTGACTAACGCGGTGGCGCAGTGGCAAGCCATGGGCAAGCCTGCCAACCAAGTGCTGTTCTTCCACAGCGCCGGGGAAGACTGGGTAGGCCACTTTCTACCTATCGCGTTGCACAATCAGCAATTGATCATCGTGGCCGCTGCGCCGCGCAGTGATTTCATCCCGTTGAGTCCACACAACAGCCTGGTTTTCCTGGCGCTGTTCATCGCGGTGTTAATCGCCACGTTTCTGGTAGCGACTCGCTTTGCCCGACAGGTGGCGCGGCCCCTGGAAGCATTGATGCTGGACAGCGAGCGCATTGGCCGCATGGAACTGGAACAGCCGGTCGCGCTACCGCCTTCCTGGCAAGAAATGGATACGCTGGCTGCTGCGCAGGAGCATATGCGGCAAATGCTGTTAGCCAACCGTCGCGACTGGCAGCAGATCAACGCTGAACTGGAACACAAGGTGGTGGCGCGCACCCTGGAACTGGCTGGAGAAAAACAACGGGCCGAGGAAGCCACCCGCGCCAAAAGCGCCTTCCTGGCCAATATGTCACACGAAATCCGCACGCCGATGAATGCCGTCATTGGCATGGCGCACCTGACTTTGCAAACCGAGTTGACTGCCAAGCAACGCGATTATGTGCAAAAAATTCACAATGCGGGCGCTTCGCTGCTCAACATCATTAATGACATCCTCGACTTCTCGAAAATCGAGGCCGGCAAGCTGGACATGGAGCACATTGATTTTCGTTTCGATGATGTGCTGAACAATGTCGCCACGCTGGTCAGTCAGAAGGCTTACGACAAGGGACTGGAGTTACTGTTTCACGAACCCATCAACCTGCCGCAGCATTTGGTCGGCGATCCACTGCGACTTGGGCAAATTCTGGTCAATCTGATCAATAACGCCATCAAATTTACCGAACAGGGCCAGATCATTGTTGACGTGCGGGAGCAGGAATGCGCCAACGGCCAGGTTAAACTGCAATTCGCAGTATGCGACACCGGCATTGGCATGACGGAAGAACAGCGTGGGCGCATGTTCCAGGCCTTTATCCAGGCCGATGACTCCACGACCCGCAAATATGGCGGCACCGGCCTGGGACTGACCATTTCCAAGCGCCTGGTGGAATTAATGGGTGGCGTCATCTGGGTAGAATCAACCCTGGGCGTTGGCAGTACCTTTTATTTCACAGTTTGGCTGGGCGTGAGCGATACCCCTCGCACGTTACGGCCGATTTTACCCGCCATTCTAAACGGCCTGCGCGCCCTGGTGGTGGATGATAACGCGATGGCTGCTGAAATCCTCACCGAAGCGCTCGCTTCGCTCGCCTTGCAAGTCGACGCCGTGGCTTCAGGATCCGAAGCCATAGCCAGGCTTCAGGCTGAAGATCAAATCGACCCCTACCGCATTGTGTTTATCGACTGGAAGATGCCCGGCATGGATGGCATGGAAACCAGCCGACGCATCAAGCAGGACGACCGTCTGACGGTGCCGCCGCGCGTGGTGATGGTGACGGGCTTCGGGCGTGAGGAAGTGCGCGCTCACGCCGAGGCCGTCGGCGTAGAAGATTTTCTGACCAAGCCGATCAGCTACTCGCTGCTGCTGGATACTTTGATGGACCTCTTCCCGCCGGCCAATGGCGAAGCGCGCGAGCATTATCACGCCCGGCATGAGGAACCCCAAACGCGACTGGATGGGCTACGGTTGCTGCTCGCCGAAGATAATGAGGTGAACCAGCAAATTGCCGTCGAATTGCTGGAAGCAGCCGGTGCGCAGATCGTGGTTGCTAATAATGGTCAGGAAGCGGTCGCGCAACTGGAGGCCAGCCTGGAAGATGAACCGTTCCACGGCGTGTTAATGGATTTACAAATGCCGGAGATGGATGGTTTCGAGGCAACCCGCCGGATTCGCGCCGATGCGCGATTCGTGAAGTTGCCCATCATCGCCATGACGGCGCACGCCCTGGTCGAAGAGCGGCAACGCTGCCTGGAAGCCGGGATGAATGACCACATCGCGAAACCGATTGAACCCGAGACCCTGTTTCACACGCTCCGACACTGGTTCTCGTCAAAAACCGGGGCGCCAACCCACCGGCGGCGCGTGACCGTGGAGCGATCAGGCGAGGCGCTGGAATTACCGATGCTGCCGGATCTGGATACCGCCACGGGCCTGCGCCGGGTCGGCGGCAATCGCGGGCTGTATCGCGATTTGCTGAGCAAGTTTACGATGGGTCAGGCCGAGGTCGTGACGCAGATCCGCGCGGCGCTGACGGCGGCTGATCGGGAGACTGCAGAGCGCTTGGCGCATACCCTTAAGGGAGTGGCGGGCAATATCGGCGCGACCCCGCTCCAAACGTCAGCCGCCGATCTGGAACAGGCGCTGCGGCAACCGGTGGACGGCAGCGCCCAATTGGAACCGTTGCTGATGCAAACCAGTCAAATACTGGGGACATTGATAAATGGGTTACGCGCGGCGCTGGCTACGCAGCGCCCGTCAGTAACGCCTGCTCCTTCAACAATGGAGTGGGATAAGCTGAAACCGGTCCTGACCCATCTGGAG
>JAGRHK010000218.1 GCA_020444985.1 Candidatus Competibacteraceae bacterium | reverse complement strand
GTAGGCTAACGGCGGATAACGTCTCTTTAATATCGGCCTTTAACAGTCAATCTTTAATGCTAGATGAACTAGAGGCTAAAATCGCGTTTCATGGAAAAAATAACTTGCCCGCTGAGACGATTTGCCGCAGGGCAACAATTGGTTGATTCTATTTCGAGTTTCAAAGGAAAATCATTATTCATGATTATGCCCATTATCAGGAATGGATTAGGAAGAAAAATTTACCGCTATTTGGTTTTATAATAAATGATTACATGTTACGTTTTATATCATAAAAAAAACAGGAATCAAGGAATTAGCTACTATTTAGAGGAAAATGGGGCTATCTCAACAAAGCCCCATCTAAGGCCACATTTCCAAGAACCGCAAACCGCACAGCTAACAAGAGGTGTCATCTTGGACGCATCAAGCCCGCTTGCCGATCTCAGTCTGCGCCACGGTCCATTCGGCAATCTGTTCGCTCAGGCTAAAGCCTAAGCCCGGCCGATCCGGCACGATCATGTGGCCATCACGAATTTCTATCCGTTCATTGAAGGCTGGCTCCAACCATTCGAAATGTTCCACCCACGTCGCGTGGGGATAAGCGGCTGCGAGTTGCAGGTGAATTTCCATCACGAAATGCGGCGCCATCATCATCCCGGCGTCTTCCGCCATCGCCATCACTTTCAAAAAGGGCGTGATCCCGCCGACACGCGGCGCATCGTGCATGACCAAATCAATCGCACCACGTTTGATGTAGGCGGCGACTTCGGCGGCGCTGGTCAGCATCTCGCCGGTCCCGACCGGGGTCACCAATTGTGCGGACAAGGCGGCATGCCCTTCGACATCGTAGGCATCCAGCGGCTCTTCCAGCCATTCCAGATTGAACTGCTCCATGGCCATACCCATGCGCAGCGCGGTGGTGCGATCCCACTGTTGGTTCACATCCACCATCAGCGGCACTTGATCACCAATATGCTGGCGCACGGCAGCGACGCGGGCCAGATCGCGGGTGCGATCGGGATGCCCCACTTTCATCTTGATGCCGCCAATGCCACGCTCCAGCGATTGCGTGGATTTTTCCAGAATTTCTTCGACCGACGCTTGCAAGTAGCCACCCGAAGTGTTGTAGCAACGCACGCGGTCGCGATGCGCACCCAGTAATTTGGCCAGCGACAAACCGGCGCGCTTGGCTTTCAGATCCCACAGTGCGGTATCGATGGCGGCAATGGCCTGCGTCGCCAAACCGCTGCGCCCGACCGAAGCACCCGCCCACACCATCTTGCCCCACAAACGGCTGATATCGTTCGGATCTTCCCCAATCAAGCCGGGAGCCACTTCCGCTGCATGGGCAAATTGCGCGGGGCCGCCGGTGCGCAAGGTGTAGCTAAAGCCCAAGCCGCTCAAACCTTCGGTGGTTTCGATTTCAGCGAATAACAGCGACACATCCTTGAGTGCCGATTGCCGCCCGGTGAGCACCTTGGCATCACTCACCGCCGTTTTTAGCGGCAAATTCACCGAAGTCAGTTTGATCCAAGCGATGTGATCCCGATTGGAAGATGGTGTTGCAATGGTCGTAGTCATCGGAAAAAACTCCATCAAAGTTGATTAACACATACGCGCGTTGAAAACATGATGGACACGAAATTAATACCTGTCTCATGTTAGCGCTGGTCAATGCCGGGCTAGGCGTTGCCTTGGCGCCGCAAAGTGCAAGTTGTGTGCGCTTTGGATGCGGGGATATGCAGCGAACTGCATCTGCTCTGGCGCGAAGATAACGACAACCTGGTGCTGCCGCTCACCTTGAGCAGATTGATGCATAGCCACAAAAATTGATTGCAGAAATCAAGATTTCAACGCGCTGCCCTACCGATTCAAATCTGCTTGAAGCGGTTTGCAGGCTTTGGAAAGGCAGCTTTGGAGGGAGTATTTCCCTTACCCCCTTCTACCTCATCGATCCCACCATGAGAAACGGATAAGCGGGGTAAGGGGGAAGGACAATTTCGAAAATCTGCGGGTGACATCCGTCCACCATGAAGGAATTGCAGCGTACCTCAACCTTTGAGCTTATCGGCTGACTCGCGAATCGAAGCGCTCAACTTGTCCCATGCGCTATCGACACCATCTTTAAGGTGCTCCCAGGCATCTCCGCTGGCATCGCCCAACTCGTTCATTTTCACTTTCAGCGACGCATAAGCTTCTTCAGCTTCCAAGACCGCTCGGTCATACGTGTTTTCCGCTTTTGCGGCTATCTTGTCGGCTGTGTTTTCCGCATTGTCTGCGGCTTTTTCAGCCTGGATGCGCCCTTCGGCAGCCATGACCTTCGCTTGCGCCTTCCATTCGGACAGTTTTGCCTGAACCTGTTCAGCTTGGGCCTCCATTTTCTGCATGTAAGCGCCTTTATCACTCATGATCTTAGAACTCTCCTCGGTAGTTTTCCTTACCCCGCTTCTACCTCATCGGTTCCATCATGAGAAACGGATAGGTGGGATAAGGGTGAATGGACAATTTCGAAAATCTGCGAGCGGCATCCCATCCGCCATGAAGGAATTGTAGCACGCCTCAGCCTTTGAGCTTATCGGCTGACTCGCGAATCGAAGCGCTCAACTTGTCCCACGCGCTTTCGACACCGTCCTTAAAGTGCTCCCAGGCATCTTCGCTGGCATCGCCTAACTCGTTCATTTTCACTTTCAGCGACGCATAAGCTTCTTCAGCTTCCACCACGGCTTGGTTGTACAGGCTTTCTGTTTTTGCAGCGGCCATGTCATACGCACTTTCCGCCTGTGCGGCGATCTGCTCGGCCATGTCTTTCGCATTTTCTGCGGCTTTTTCCGCCTGAATGCGCCCTTCAGCAGCCATGACCTTCGCTTGCGCCTTCCATTCGGACAGTTGAGCCTGAGCCTGTTCAGCCTGGGCCTTTATTTTCTGCATGTAAGCATCTTTATCGCTCATGTCCCAAATCCTCTTAAGTGGGTGGGGGTGGCCAGTGGATTAAGCTTTCTTGATTAAACCGATGAGGAACAGAAGGACGACTGCTCCCACCGTTGCCATGATGATCGAACCGAGCAAGCCATAGGCATTGAGACCCAGCAGACTGAATAGAAATCCGCCAACGATGGCGCCGATGATGCCAACCACGATATTGCCGACGACGCCGAATCCTCCCCCCTTGATAATTTGTCCCGCCAACCAACCCGCTATAGCGCCAATGAGTAGAAAAATCAATAAACCAGTTAGGTCCACGTTTTAATCTCCCGTCAGTTTTAAGAGCAAATTCAGTAAATTGTTGTTGCTGGATGAGCTGCACGCTTTTCGATTCGCCGATAAGCGAACAGCAATCCTGCTGAACAGCAAAACGGAGACAAGCAAAAAGCCATTAAGTTTCGTCAGAATGCACTTTTAATTTTGCACTGTGATGAAGACAGACTTGGCGCACATGCGAGGCGAAAACCATTCGCTTTATACGGGATGGGTGAGGCTCCTTCATATTGAGTGGACTCATCGTAAATATGCGCCATCCCCCCCGATCTTTCCGGGACCGTTGAGCACGTAGATTCCCGCAGAGTTGGCTCGAACATGGAAGTCAATGTGCCCCTCGCCGACATGGATTTCATGGCCGGTCACGGCGTCGCGGTAAAGACCATTGCGAATCCCGCCGACATTGACGCCCTGATCGCCGCCGATCGCTAAACCCACTACGACATAGCTTTCCCCGTGGTTGTGGTCGCGGACAAAGCTCATGCCGCCGCCCCATTCGTTGATGTGGCTCAGCGCACCCTTTTGCAGGGCCGGGATGCTGCGGCGAATCTGGTTGAGACGCTTGATGTGTTGATAGAGCGAGTGACGCTGGGTTTCAGCGATCCGTTCGTCGGTGAGATGATCACCGAAGTAAGCGCGGCCGGTTTGATCGAGCGTGTCATCGTTGCCGATGACGTCCTGCGGGGCGCCTTTCATAAATTCGATTTCCTCGCCATAGTACAGGCAAGGGATGCCGCGCACCGTCCAGAGTAGATTGTAGGCCGCGGCCGCCATCCATTGTTCGCCCTTGAAGCGGAACCGGAAGTCATTGTCCGGCCCGACATCATGGTTTTGCAGGAAAGTGACCAGGGTGCTGGCGTTGCCGTAAATCCAGTCCATTTCCAGCACGCGGGCGACGCCGTCGAAACTGCCCCGGCTGAGATTGTCGCGGAAGGTGGAGAACAGGCCGAAGTCGAGCTGCGGGAAGCCGGAGTCGCCGCCGGAATTCGGGTTGCGGGGATCGTGGCCCAGGCGGGTGTACCACCAAGGGCGAATGAATGAGGGAC
>JAGRHK010000217.1 GCA_020444985.1 Candidatus Competibacteraceae bacterium | reverse complement strand
ACTGTTTTGGCTGGGTCCACGCGCGGCAAAAACGGGGGTCGTCGCCAAAGCGGCCAACAGCGCAGTTGCCAACAGAGTGCGGTTCAAGCTCATTGCAATACTCCTCAAGAAATAGCGCAGAAAAAAGCGCATGCCAGATGACTAAGCAGTCACCGTGCCATCAAATAATTTTCTTGAGATTCATGAGTTAATACAGAAAAGCTGAAAGACAGTCGACAAGCAGCGTTGCGCTCGACAAAAATGTCGAATGACGCGCCGACAGCCTCAGGGTTTCGGTGCGAAACGGACCTTGACTCCGGTAAACATGGCCTTGATCAGATTCGTGCGCTCGAAGTAGCTCATGACGATAGCCGCCAGCGCATGGAATCCAGCACAGAAGATCAGAGTGGAAGCGAGCACTTCATGCAGTTCCTGCAGCCACTCCTCACCCCAGAACGCATCCAGCGTCTGCATGAAGCCGGTGACGCCCAGCGCCAGGACCAACGCCATCATCATGATCATCATCAGCGCCCCAACCGGGTTATGCCCTGGATAATCATCCTGCTGGCCGGAAAGCAGGTTGTTGACATGATGTTTGAGCCGCGCGGGCGTCGGCAGAAAGCCACTGAATCGCGCATACCGGGGACCGATAAAGCCCCAAACGATGCGCGCCACAACCAGGGCGCTGGCCAGATAGCCCAGCCATTGGTGCAGCGTTTCTCCATCGTCCATCACAAAGTAGTTGACCGCCACACAGGTGACCAAGCTCCAGTGAAAGATGCGGATGAAGGGATCCCAGACGCGCACTGCAGCAGATTGAAGTTCGTTCATAGTGATTTTCGTAAAACTCAAAAGGGCGAACCGAGTCGTCGGTCGAATACTCGATTCGCCAGATGCTGTAACGACGCGGCAATCAGTCTTCCTGCTTGCTTTTCAGCACGGCAGCGGTTTCCGGATTGAAGTAGATTTCGACCTTCTTGCCGGCCTTGTCGAAACCGTAGATTTCGTAGCATTGGCCTCTGCTGACCTTGAAGGTCTTGATCCGATAGCCATCGGCCTCGACTTTGGCCTTGAAATCCGCCTCCTTCATCCATTTTTCCTTGGGAACATCACAAGTGGGACCGGCCAGAACACTGGTAGCGGAAAAGGCTAGAAGGGTCGCGGCAAGCAGCTTTTTCATGGGAAACTCCACAGGTTTTTTTAAGGAAGAATGCGTCCCAACTGAGACGGTAGCCGGTATTCAACCATGCCAACATTAAACCAACCTTAAATCCTGTCGATGAATCGAAAATCGCGATGATTGCGGTTCAGGCCCGGAAAAAATGCAATTCGTTAAAAACAGACCCACATTTAGTCAGTTACTGGTCTTGTATCCCAGAATCAAGCGTGTGATCATTGCAGCCGGTCCAGTCTTATTGTTGCTGGAAAGAAAGAATCTTTGCCTTCGAGCCACGAAGTTGAAAAGTCAGGACTAAACTGTTCCCTGCTGGATTTGAAATTCCAGACACACTTTAAACGAAAGGAAAAACCAAGATGATGAAGAATATTCGCAAAATAACCGGTACCGTCATGCTGAGCGCCCTGTTTCTGGCAGGGGGGCTGGCGTTGGCGGCAGATGAAACTAAAGAACAATCCGGAACCGTCACGATCGATGAGACGCAATTCGCCATCATTCTGGGCGGCAGCATCGGCGGTGGTGTGTTGACATTTCACGGCAAGGAACATCCCTTTAAGATCGGCGGCTTGACCGCCGGCGTCAATGTGGGCGTTTCCAAGATGAACGCAACCGGCGAAGTGTATGACTTGAAGGATATCTCAGAATTTCCTGGCATCTACACCAAGTTGGATATGGGCGTCGCGTTGGGCGGCGGTGTGGGCGGATTGCGGCTCAAAAATGAAAATGGCGTGATCATGCGTCTGGAGTCGCGTACTCAGGGCTTGCAACTGAATGTGGGATCAGCCAGCGGCGTTAATGTCACGATGGAATAACCTCGCGCTATCCGCGACCGGAGCCGCTAGTTGTAACACGGCTGGCGGCTCCGGTCGTTCAATACGAGTTCACCCAAATTTCACCAAGAAAAAACTCTACAACCGGAGAGGCGCTGCCTGGTTACCGAGCGGGCAACGCCACCTCGGCGAGAAAACCGCCCAGAGCGGGCGAATGCCCCAGAATCAATGTTCCGCCATACTGTTCGACGATATCCCCGGCGATTGCTAACCCCAACCCATGTCCAGCGTGGGATTCGTCAATCCGGGTTCCGCGCTGGCGCAACCATTCCAGCCGCTCCGGGGAACACCCCGGTCCATCGTCTTCTACGCGCAGCGTCAGATGACTGGAGCCGACGTCAACAGTCAGCCGGACCGTCTCATGCGCCCACTGACAAGCGTTATCCAGCAGATTACCCAGCAGCTCCAGCAGATCGTCGCGGTCGCCGGGGAATCCGCTGCCGGAAGGGACCCGGATGTCAAACCGCATATCCCGGCTGCGATGGATGCGGCGCAGGGTATCGACCAAATCGCTAATTTCCCGCTCCAGTAGTATGCGCTGTCCCGGCGCGCCCCCTCCGGCGATGCGCGCCCGCTTGAGTTCGCGCTCCATCAGACTGCGAATGTGCTGAATCTGTTGATGCAGTTCCGGCCACCATTGGGTGTCATTTGATAATGGCGGGCGTTCAGTCAGTTGTGTCAAAGCGGTCAAGGGCGTTTTCAAAGCATGAGCCAGATTGCCCAGGGCGTTCCGCGACCGCCGCTGACGCTGATTGAGCAGGATAAGGAGTCGGTTCAGCTCAGTGACCAGTGGCCGCACTTCATCCGGCGCCTTGACCGGCAATTGGGGAATCTCGCCCCGCGCTAATCGAGGCAGTTCCCAGCGTAGTTGCTCCAGCGGCGCCAGACTGCGTCGCACGACCAGCCGCTGAAACAAGAGCAGCGCACCAAACAGCAACGAGGCAATGCCGGCAATTTCCAGGAGGAGGCGTTGCATGCCCTGGCGCATCGGAGCGAAGTTCTCGGTGACGGCGACCGCCACCGGTTGACCCCGAACCTGGAAGGCGCGCCCAACCAGCAACAGATCCTGATTTTGCGGGCCGGTGATAAAATGTCGGGTCACCCGGTTAGCCGTCAATGGCGGCAACGCCAGATTGGTATCCCACAGCGAGCGGGAACAGAGTTCGCCGGTCGGCGTTTCAATCTGGTAATAATGACCTGAATACGGTTGATGGAAAGTAGGACTGACATGCTGCTCCGACAATTGCGGTTGACCGACGGAATCGAATTCCAGCGCTGCCAACACCATTTCCAGATCATGCTCCAAGCGCGCAGCAACGAAGTCTTCCGCCAACTGCTGCAGGGAATAGCCGCCCACCGCCACGGCCAGCCCGGTCAGCAATGCCAGCGCAACGATGAGACCCGCTGACAACCGGGCCTGCAAAGAGGAGGTCATGCCGAATCGGCGCCCAGGATATAGCCCTGTCCCCGACGGGTTGTGATCAATTTCCGACCAAACTTGCGCCGCAGCCGGTTGACGTACACTTCCAGAACATTACTATCGCGCTCTGCGTCAAAATCGTAAACATGCTCGGTCAAGCGGGTTTTCGACAACACCTGGCCAGGATGACGCATGAAGTAGCGTAACAGGCGAAACTCGACGCCGGTCAGGACGAACCGCTCGTCGGTCGCAAGCACTCGGGCGGTTTGCGTCGCTTCATCCAACTCCAGACCCGCAACGCATAGCGGCCCATGCGGTCGGGCAACGCCGCGACGCAAGAGCGCCTGTAGTCGGACCAGCAGTTCCGCAGTATGAAAGGGTTTGCTCAAATAATCGTCAGCGCCGGCCTTGAAGCCATCAACCTTCTCCTGCCAGGCATCGCGAGCGGTCAGAATCAACACTGGCAAGAGATTCCCCGCTGCCCGCCAGTGGCGCAGCACATCCAGGCCAGAGCGTCCAGGCAGGCCCAGATCCAGCACGGCCACGTCGTAAGGTTCACTCCCCCCCATGAATTCGGCATCCACGCCATTCATTACAATATCCACCGCAAATCCAGCTTGTTCGAGTTCGCCGCACAGACGGCTGCTCAACGGCGCATCATCCTCAACCAGCAGCAACCGCACGACTAATGGTCCTCGCCCTCATGCTCGACATGCCAAAGTTCGCCGGTGCGGGCATCGTATTCAAACTCTCGCACCACGCCCTCTTGACTCAAGAATTTGAGCGCATAGACATATTGACCCTCTTCGAATTCCAGCTCTGCCGCCAGTAACTGTCCATGAGGATGCTGAAGGTGATGATGGGCAATGATCACTTCCAAGG
>JAGRHK010000216.1 GCA_020444985.1 Candidatus Competibacteraceae bacterium | reverse complement strand
CTCATGCTCACCTTGACCCCATCGCAAAAACACTATCTTAAAGCGCTAGCTCATCATCGCAAACCTGTGGTGATCGTTGGCAACCATGGCGTCACGCCAGGGGTCAGCCAGGAAATCGATCAGGCGCTCAATTACCATGAACTGATCAAGATTCGCGTGAACGCTGAGGATCGCGATGCGCGCGAGCGCATCATTGAAGAACTATGCGTCGGGTCCGACGCAACGCTGGTGCAACGAATCGGGCATGTTGCCGTGCTGTTTCGCCGCAATGTCGACAAGCCGCGCATCGAATGGCCGGTTTAAATGGTGCTGGTGGTGGGACTCGAACCCACAAGCCCGGTGAGGGCGCAAGATTTTAAGTCTTATTCCGGTTTTCATAACACCATTGATCATAAACAGTTTTATTTCTCGATATGCCGCAAATGGGGCAAAATTGGGACATTTACCCCAGTGCGTCAGCGACACTCTACAACAATTCAAATCGGCTTTGAAATCGCCAAATTTACCCATGCTGCACTGCACCAAGCCCCATAATTGCCCCATTTGCAAAAGTGTCCATTAAAAAGTCGCTGATAAAGTTATTGATTTATTGCATACGCATAGGATTACTAATCTTGTGTTGCTGATGATTGCCGGTTTTGGTAGGTTATCGCCCCTGATTCATTACCCGAGCCGACTGCTATGGCCACGATTGAAAAGCGTCGATCCGTCAACGGCGATCCTCACTACCGCGTCAAGGTGCGCTTGAAAGGCCATCCGCCCCAGACCGCGACTTTCAGCACTCGCAGCGATGCCAAAAATTGGGGAGCGAAGATTGAAACGGAGCTACGGGAACGTCGCCATTCACCGGCCACCGTCGCGCAACGGCATACCGTCAACGAGCTAATTGAGCGCTACAGCAAATATCACCTGGCGCATAAGAAGGTCGCCGACCAACAAGCCCGGCAACTGCACTGGTGGCGGCAACGCATCGGTCATCTAAGCCTGGCGGACATCACCCCGCCCTTGATCGTTCAGCAGCGAGAAGCCTTAACCGAAGTCAGCGACCGCCCGCGTTCTTCAGCGACCGCCAACCGTTATTTGGCCGCGCTGTCGCATGTCTTCAGCGTCGCAGTGAAGGAATACGGATGGATCGATCAGAACCCGTTGTTATTGGTCAAGCGTGGCAAGGAATCCAAAGGCCGTACTCGCTTTCTCAATGACTCCGAGCGCAACCGCCTGCTGGCCGCCTGTCAGGCCAATAGCAATCCTGATCTTTACTTGGCCGTGCTCTTGTCCCTGGCGACCGGCGCGCGTCGCATGGAGATTCTTGGGTTGCGCTGGCCGCAAGTGGACTTGACGCGGAAAACCATCACGCTGCTGGAAACCAAGAATGGGGAGCGCCGCGCCTTGCCTTTGGGGGAACAGCCGTTGGCCCTGTTGCGCGAACGGGCCAAGATTCGCCGGATTGATTCCGATCTAGTTTTCCCCGGACGTTATCCAAACCAGCCGGCGCAATTTCGCCATGCGTGGGCCAGTGCGCTGGAAGTGGCCCAGATTGATGACTTCCATTGGCACGATCTACGACATTCCACCGCCAGCTACCTGGCCATGAATGGCGCAACGCTTCAGGAAATCGCCGCCATCCTGGGCCATAAAACCCTAGCGATGGTGAAGCGCTATGCCCATCTGTCCGAGCCACATACCGCCCGCGTGGTCAACCGGATGAATGCCGTCATTTTTGGCGAATGAATCCAGAAATCTCGATCCTATAGAATTCAGGAATCTTTATTAAATAGCAGAAAAGACAAACCCCACACTACTGGCCAACAATCGCCGCGTTCCACAACAGCGAGGCGATTTGCTTATGTCCCCCCCACAACCGCGCATCCTGCTTAACGTTAGGCAGTTCTACGAACGTCATCCCGGATTTACGCAATCGGGCATCCGAAATCTGATCCATTGCAGTAATGAACGAGTCCGCAGCAAGGGCCTTCTCCCTGGCAACGGTTTGAAAGAAGCGGGCGCGTTCCTCAAATGCGGACGCCGCATCGTCATCGATGAAGGCCGGTTTTTCGCCTGGCTGGATCGGCGTAATGGCGTAGCGACTGGGGAGGCGCGTCCATGAACCTCGTCACGCCCGAAATCCGCGCCGCCTCTGACGCCGCGCTCACCGCCTCAATTCGCGTAGGAGAACTCTACACGTCCGTTGCGCCCTCTGGACTGGCTGACGCGGCCTTGCGTCAGCTTGAGGAAGCGCTTTGCGACGTGGTTTGTAGCGTCCACCGCTGCGAAATCGCGGAACACGTCCTGACGGAACGCCAGGCCCGTGAAGAAAAACCAGATTGACGTCATCGCCGCCGATCTTCTAGCCGGACGCCCTGTGGATGCGGTCAGCGTGGCCGAACGCCATTCGATCTGGCGACTGTCTTCGCTGATCCACCGCTTGCGCGCCCGTGGCTGGCCCATTACCGCGAGTCAGGATCATGGTTCTGGACTCGCGCGTTACTCACTGCCCGCAGGATGGGAGCCAAGAACCGGCAAGCTTAAATTGCCCGCTATTCCCAAACTTTGAAGGACTTCGCTGCATGAAAAACCCCTTTACGAAAAACGATGCGGACGCCCGCGTCACCGGTATCTTGCAGAGCCAGACTGCGTTGCAAGAAGAATGTCGGCAGCTTGAAAGAGAATTCGCTGAATCGGTCGAAGCCGAACAGCAGTGTTCGGTCAACATCCAGCATGAGCTGGATTCGTTGACAAGCTATTTGGCCCATTGCGAGCAATTCGGTAAGCCGCCCCTGCAAGAGTCCGAGCGTCGCGCGCAACTGGCGGCGCTAGAAACCGCTCTGGCCGCCGAAACCGCGCGCCAGGAACGCCTCAATGACGAGGTCAGACGTTGCCAAGCCGCGTTGAAGCAATCGCAGCGTGATAACGCGGTCAGTCTGGACGATCTGCGCAGCCTGGCCGGCCAGCGCCAGGCTGCGGAATCGGAAATCACCAAAATTGGTCACATCATCGAAGAACAGCGCTCCAAGCTTTCGGACTTGAAAGCGGATGACCTGGCGACCCGTTGCGCCGAACAGCGGACTCAAGTCGAGGATTTACTGGCTGACCAGGCCGCTGGAACTGAGAACGCCGCCGCTTTGCAAAAGGCCCAGACCGAGCTGGCGAAGCTGGATGCACAGTCAGCGGCCCTGAACGTCAGCGCGAACGACATCCGCCAGACCCTGGCGGGGTTGGATCGGCGTCTGAAAGTTCAGCAAACCGAGCGGGAACGCCTTGGCGCGGCGATAACAGACGCGACGGATTTGCATCTGGGCCAGCGGATTGATCAGGCCGTTGCCGATTATTTGACGGCGGTGGCCCACGTCGGACAAACGTTGGCCAAGCTAGAAGGCCTGAATCAACTGGTGAATGCTGTCGCGTATGGCCGTTTGCGGGTCTGGTTTACCCGCAACGATGACGTTCGCCTGCCAAAAGTTTTCTCAGTCGGCAAGGTCGTGCCCGATGCCAGCGAGCAAGGCAAGATCATTCGGCAGGCCGCGAGTGACCAATACACGGCCCTGCGCGCCGAATTGGAGAAAGCTCTTGCCTGAACAAATCATTAAGCTTTCTATGACGCCAGGCGAGAAGCTGCTTCACAAAATGTATTCCTCCATTCTGAGGGGTGACGCATTGTTCAAGAAAGTGTTTGAGAACCGGTTTGCGGCCAGTACGCCCCATGCAGAAAATCCTGCGAATCGCCCGTCGCGCTTAACAGCGGACGAGGATGCCATTCTGTTGCGTTACTGCGGTGGTGACGCGGCGCTGGTCGCCAAAGCGCGGGAAACTTTTACCCCGGAACAGATCAGCGCCTGGTTGGCGTTGATGAAGGAGGAGCCGAGTTTTGCGCAGTACTGCCAGGGTCAAGTGGAATTTTCGCAATATGAGCGAGACCGCGAAGATGCCGCGCTGCTGCGTTACTGCAATGGCGATGCGGAATTGGTCGCCGAAGTGCGGCGAACCCAACCGGCGGAAGAAATTACCCGATGGGTCAACCGCTGAAATTTCCAGGCGACCGGTATCCGGGAATCGGATACCCAAATCCGTAAACGAGGTTTAAAGGGGGTTTAAAGGGGGTTTAAACGCCTTGTAAACGTTCGCCGGACACATGGATTGAGACTCAAAGCATGTGTCCTGAAATCAGGGATAAAACAGAGTCTTGCAACGCCTTGCAACTTATCTGGATTCGGTCTACTGTCGCTATACGTCGAATCTGAGCATGTTGAAGCCTCAGATTCGGGGGAATAGGCGGCGTCGTGATCTAACTTTGGC
>JAGRHK010000215.1 GCA_020444985.1 Candidatus Competibacteraceae bacterium | reverse complement strand
GCCAGCCCATGTTTCAGCAATCCCAAGGGTTGTGGCGGTGGGCCGCTCTTTCCGGTGGGCCTTATCAGTCAGTATTTCCAAATCCAGGAGTACATTCAACAGATTTACAATACGGCGAATCAAATTCTGAAGTTCAAGGATTTGCTCAACGAACTGCGCGCGATCACCACCAAAATCGCCGATAATGCTGGCGGGGGCGGCGGCGTAAAAATCGACCGGCTCCTCTGTCCGAACGATGTGCGGTATTTCTATCCCTACTACCTGTCCGGACCGGATGCGCTGTTCTGGCGCTCCGGGTGGCCCATCACGGACATACAACACATCACCACGCTGATCAATCCCTTTTCCACCGATCGCATCGGCCTGAATGTCGAAACCTGGGGACACCTCTATCCCCGCCACGGCTTTATCAATAATGACCATCCGGGTCATGTCGCCGTCGTCGCCGCCGCGCGCAGCGCGCACCTGGTCGCTGATGCGTCGGTGTCGCTGCGCCCGAAGCTGACTTCGGCCTATGCGTATGGCGACTGGCAAAATCTTTCCCCGCAACCGACGGGCTATTGCGCCGCCAACATCGCTGAACTGCCCACGCCCATCGACCCGGAAGGCGGCTATGCCCACAATATCTGGCCCCGATTTGAATGCCCACTAAGTGAAATTGGCCTTCTCGTGGCCTTTATCCCCTTTCGCTACTGTTTCACGTTCTGAGCGGCGCTATTCATGCGCTGCACGGTTAACTTCAGTAGCATCAGAATGCCCTGATCGGACAGCCAGGGCGCGCCCTGACGTAAGGCGCGCATCGTCAGGGTGGCCAGCGCATAGCTGTCCGCCGGGCCGACCGGGATCGCCAACACGCCACGGTCCTTCTGAAACAGCCGCACGAACAGATGGGTACCTTGATGCTCGATCTCCAGGCCCTTGTTTTGCTCGGGGCCGTGATTCTTGTAGGTGCAGCGCGGCAGCAGGCCCAGCACGGTCGCCGCCACCACCGGCAATTCCTCGCGAGTTAATTGCAGCGTCAGCTTGCGCGCCCAGTCGTAAACGCGCGGGCCGGTCGCGGGCGCCGCTTCCAGGCGCAGGGTCGGCTCGTTTTTCCGGGTCACATCGGTCTCAATGCACAAGGCCGCCTTGCCGCCGTACACCCGGCATTGGACCCGCTCCGGGCGCGCGGGCGCGGGCATCGTCCTGGGCGCAACACCTGCCGGTGGCGGTTCAGCCCCCGTCATCGCGCCGTTCGGCGTCGTAGGCATCCCGGTGGGACGCGGCGGCAGCGGTATTGGAGGAGCCGTGACCGTATCCGTGTTCGGCGTCCCCGTGGGACGCGGCGCAACAGGACGAGCCGGAGCCGGAGCCGGGGAGGATAGCGGCGAGGCCGTTGTTGACGGTATCGCGGCGGGTCGGTTGGATACGTTGGATAAGTGCCGCAGCAGATAAAGCCGCGCGCCGTTCTGACCGCGCTCGGCTTGTCCCAAGGCATGGGTGACCCGCTCCAGCGTGACGCCTTCGGGCAGCGTGCGCAGATCAGGCAAGATCGGCAATTGACACGCGGCCAGCCGGGTGTTGAGCGCATTCAGGTTCGACATGCCAGAGCTCCTTTTTTAATTTCGGATAGCTCCAGCATCGCATCGTCGCCCCGGTTGGCAAGCGCGGCTCCGTCTGTTCAGGCATCATGCCTCCTGACGGCCAATAGTCGAAAAGTCGGCGAAAACAAGGCCCGACTCACCCGGTGGAACACATTGGCGCATCTGCCGCGCACCGGATCAATTTTCCGCGAAAGCGTCTGGCATTCAGGAGAGTGGCGGCGGCGTAAAATAGACGGGATCGACCCACAGACGAGTGGCTTGGGCCAGGGACAATCGATGGGCTTCGCGCACCTGCTGGCGGCGACGCCAGGATATATCCGAGTAGCGACGCTGCATCGCGCACACGGCGTCTTTATTATCGTTAATAATCCGATAAGGCTGCGCCAATTCGTGTCGTAGCGCAACGCCCAGTTGAATCGCTTTTTGTTCGTGCGCCGTGAAATTCGGCGCCGGATAGGGCAACGCCACGACGGCGATCCATCGATGCTCACCGACACATGCTCGCGCGGTCACGATATCAACGGTTTTGGGGTACAGGGACCGTGCGGTGGCCGCATCGATACACAGGCCATTGTTCTCAGCCTCCTCGGGCGTCTGACCAACGGCGGCGGCCAGATCAACAAAAGGAATATCCGGATAGACGCATCGCTCCCACCAGGCATGGACGGCCTGTTCTGAAAAAAATCCACAGGCTTGTTCGTAAGATACATGATCCCAACCGGCGTCGGTTTGAATAATAGCTTGTGCACTAACGGCCATACAACTTCCGCTGCTGAGGTTTGTTAGCGATGGTATCGCCCGTTGATCTGCGCGGGTTTCCGAGAATTCACACACAAGAAACCCGCCCGCAAAAAGCCGAATGCCCAGAACTAAATCGGCAACCCATCCAACGCCACCGGTCGCGCAAACGGAATATCGTCGTCGAATCCGCCTCCCGCGTCCACCGATGCATGGCCTCCAGTCGCCATCGGTCGGGCCGCATCGGGCATGGAACGGGCGGACGGCACCGGGTGCGGCGTTCCCGGCATCGCGTCGGCTTTCTTATCCAGCATTTTCATGTCACCAACCACGATTTCGGTAGTATAGCGATCCCCACCTTGCGCATCCTGCCACTTGCGGGTTTGCAGCTTGCCTTCCACATAAATTTGCGACCCCTTGCGCAAATACTGGCCAGCAATTTCCGCAATCCGCCGAAAAAACACCAGGCGGTGCCACTCGGTTTTTTCCTGACGTTCCCCGGTTGTTTTGTCTTTCCAGGTCTCGCTCGTCGCCAAATTCACGGTGGCGACGGGCATGCCGTCGTTGAAAAAACGCACCTCGGGGTCCGCACCCAAATGCCCAATGAGCATAACGCGATTTAAAGAAGCCATAATCACCTCCAAAATTAACGAGTTTTTTCAAACGGTTTTAAACGACAATTCCCATTCTTTTCTCACCACCTTCTTGAGATGCTTTTCCAATAACCGGTACAGCACATGACCGGCTTCCCCGTCACGATCAGAATAAAACCATGCCAACAAAGCGTGATCAAATGTATGGCAATCCCGGTGATCGCCATAAATGTTTTTAAGCACTTCTGCAATCACCGCATCATCCGGTAATCCCTGCCCTTTCCAGGCATGAAAATAGGCTTCAAATGCAGCGTCCCGCACCTGCTGTTGCCTTTGCCGTTCTTTTATTTGATCACGGATCACAGCGAATAAATTTTCTTCAAACAAATGAGTAATCGGTTGAGTATAAACGTTGGATGCCATGAGTTTATCCTCCAGTTTATTGAATGATCATTTTGACCTTATCATGGATTTTAATTTAAGAAACCAACACGCTTTTTTAGCAACGCGCGCAGCGTAACCAACCGGCATTAACCCAACCCTTGCCAACCAAAGCCCGCCCACACCTGGGGATCGCTGCGCAGCGGCTGGACGCTGAGCGTGCGCACATCAATCCACGCACCGTGCGTCTCCACCTGCCCCTGGCGGAACAGCATCCACAACAGACTTTGTGCGACATCGGCCACCAGCCGGTTGATGGGCAACCACTGCCGGCTCAGCGCTTCCGCCGCTGAGCAAGACGGTTCGCGCTGCGCCCGATCATCGAGACGGGCCAGTTCGGGATAGAGTTGGAAGATGTTGGGAATCCAGGTCGTGACCTCGGGATTGCGCCAATGACCCAAAACCACCTGGGCCTGGGTCGCGGAATTCCCGGTGTCCAGCCACAAAATAGGCGGGCGTCCCGGATCAGCGCCGGGAGAGGCCGCCTGACCGATCCGCGCGCGTACCTGGGCCTGATCGACGGTGGTCACGATCAGATCAAAGGTCGCCAGTTCGGCGGCCTGCCCCGCAAAACGGCGGGGAATAGCCTGCCAATCCAGGCCCAGGATCAGATTGGCGCGTTGCACCAGGGTCTCGGCTTTATTCTGGCCCACGTCCTGCGGCCAGAAGGCTTGCCGTCCAATGTTGTGCGCAGCGACACGATCCGGGTCGTACACGGTGACCTGCAAACCGCCGGGATGCGCCAGCGCCCGCAGCGCATGATCCAGCGCCAGCAACGCGCCAAACAGATGCGAACCGGTGCCGCCCGCACCGATGAGCAGCGTCCGCACCGGACGCGCCAGCCAGGATTCAGGAAGAGGTAGCGTGATCATGCGCAAAGGCTCCGTGGTGGCTTCAGACAACATCAGCCTCTCACGAACCCCGGTTTTAGCCAGCGGC